>JAERMN010000246.1 GCA_016844625.1 Deltaproteobacteria bacterium | reverse complement strand
CCCCAGGCGGAAATCGCCAAAGGAGGGGAGTTTTTGGTACAGCCGATCCCGTCGGTCTTCGAGGTTTTGCAGGTCTTCGGTCATAGAGCCTCCTTATCTTGTTGCTTATTAAGCATCAAGATAATGGACCAAAACAAAGGGACAGTCAATTTTTACCCATTTTTATGTCGCACACCCCCTCGGGGTCTATATTTTGACATTACCGGTTCCTGTCCAGACTCCGCTCGCTCGCGTTTGGCCCGCAGTCGCCGGCGCGCTGAGTCAATTCATCAAGGCGCGCAAAAATAGCTCGTGGGCCAGGTGCGCGCCGTTACATGTGGGTAATTCACGATTCCCTGGCGCTTCGGCGAAATACAATCGCCGGCCTATCGCCCCAATCACGAGCGACGAACGGTTGACGCCTCGGTGCTAGCGTCACGCGCGTAAAGGTAGGTCAAGGCAACTAGTGAAAAGAAGAAAATGCGCGTCTCATGATGGTAAAATGGCACATCGCCAAGCCCGGTAATCGCAAAAGCGATCCAGGCAGCGGCGATGCCAAGTTGGGCTGGCCGGTTTGGAGCCCCTCGACTCATTGACTGGCGCAGCGCCTGATAGAAAGCACCACAGACGAGCCACAAGAACGCGCCTAGACCGAGTAGGCCCGTTGTTGCAAGTAGTTCGACGTAAACGTTGTGCGTGTGGGCTATCCGTCTCATCTCCAACCGGCTCTCCCGAAGCCCTTCCCTTAGACGGTCGCGGCCGTAACCCGCACCCAGGACCGGATTTGCCAGCGCAAGCTTCAACGCCGCCTCGATCACCTGTAATCGGTCCGTGATTGTCAAATCGCTCCGAGGGCTAAGCAGGGTAGAGAAACGACTCTGCAACGGCGTAACCAAGGTCGCGACCAGCGCGGTGAGAATCAGAATCGCCGCGACTTCCCGGCGCCTCTTCATGGTTACCGCCAAAAAAACCATCGCCGCGCCCCATCCTAACCAAGCGCCGCGCGAATAGGTCAAGGCCAAAGCCACCAACTGAGCGCAACCGGACCCCAGGGCTAGAATACGCAGTTGGCCTTTTTCGCCCAGCGTGATCGCCAAGCCGAGGGGGATAGACATTGAGAACAAGTAGCCGACAGTATTGGGGTGGTCGTATGGATAGCCAAACCGCCGCATCTGCGTGATATCGAGAAGCATCGGCTCATGCAGGAAGCCTCGAACCACAAGAATTACCGGCGCCAGTCCCAGCGCTAACAATAGCAGGCGGGCTTTTCTTTCATCGGCGCAGATATCCACAATCATGAGATAATGCATGGCTGCAAAGAAAAAATAGCGATAATCGCCCGCGCCGTGGAAGTCCGGTAATAGGGACAAAGTAACCGAGATAAAAAACAGCAGCAGCGAAAGCGGGATACTCTGGCGACCCGATGCGAGCGCCAACTGACGATCACGAACAGCGACAAAAACTTTCCAAAGCAACCAGATGAAAAATGTCGTTCGGGAAACGCTCCAAGCGCTGACGCTGGCGCGCCCCCAGAGCGATTCGATTCGTCCTACGCCGAGCATGAGCACCGAAAAACAAAGCGCAAAATAAATGCATTGCTGCCACCGTAAGAGGATCTTGTCGATGGTCATGGGGAAAGAAAGCCTAGCAGAAAAACATCGCAGCCTTGGGGCCGTGCCACCCAGAAAGCGGTTTCATAGGCCGTTGGCTCGCCGATTTCGAAAGCCGCCAACGACCGTAACCGCGAGGATCTTGAGATCGCGCCACAAGGACCAGTTCTCGATGTAGTCGAGATCATATTTGATCCGGGTCGCTAAGGAAGTATTACCGCGCCAGCCATGGATTTGCGCCCAACCGGTCATGCCGGCTTTTACTTTCTGGCGCAGCATGTACTTGGGAATCGTCCTGCGAAACTCGGCGATCAACGGTGGCCGTTCAGGACGCGGTCCGACTAGACTCATCTCACCGCGCAAAACATTGATCAGTTGCGGTAATTCATCGAAGCTCCAGTGCCGTAACCAACGACCCAAAGGGGTGATCCGAGGATCGTCGTCGGCCGCCCACACCGGACCGGTGTGCTGCTCCGCGTTATTCACCATGGTGCGAAACTTGAGCATCTCGAAGCGCTCGCCGTCCAACCCCATGCGCTCCTGCCGATAGAGTACCGGCCCTTTTGACGAGCAGCGAATCGCCAGTGCAACTGCGGCCATGACCGGCGCGCAGATCACTAGAGCCAAGCTACCGACGGCGAGATCGACCCCGCGCTTCAACGCGGCATTCCAACCGGTGAGTGGTGAGGACTGCAAAGTCACGATTTGCAGTCCATCGAAGTCTTCAATATAGCCGCCCAAGGTCGCCAGTTCATGGAGGTCGGGAACAAAATGCAACGTCACCGGTTCGTCGCCCAACCATTCGAGGATTTCCGGAAGCTTGGATGCCTGTTCTAGGGGCAAGGCAACGAACACCTGATCGATTTCGCTTGTTCGAACCATCTCCGCCAACTGGTTTGGATTTTTTATCCGTTCAGCATCGCTGGCTAGTTTCGGGGCGTTGTTTTCGTTTTCATCGAGCAAAAAAATTCCTCTGACCCGTAGGCCGAGATAACGATAGGCTTTGATGCGAGTGAGCAGAGCGTCGGCTTGGGCGGCCATACCGATTATCAGTACGTGGCGCAGGTTGTAGCCGCGCCGGCGCGCGATCCTGAGCGCCTCGCGAAAAAAAATATGGCTGAGACTCAGGAAAAACAGACTGGCAAACCAAAAAACCACGACGACGATACGCGACAGGATCAATTCGTGCAGCAGAAAAATCATCCCTAAAAAGATCATCGCGGCCAGGCCGGAAGCCTTGATGAGCTCCACCGTTTCATGCTGGTGCGTCGACAAACGGCGCGGCCGGTAAAAGTCGCAAAGCTCAAAGACGACGGCCCACACGCCGAGAATCACCAGCCACGCAGTCACGTAATGGCGCAGCACATACGGCTCCGCTTCAACGAAAACACTCGTATGGAAGCGCAGCACAAAAGCGAACCACCAGGCCATACTGACGAAGCAGAGATCGCTCACCAGCAGTAACCCTTTAAACACTTCACTATGCGTTTTCAGCATGGCTTACGAACCGCCGCGAAATTGGCTCAAAGTAAGTTCGATGTGCTCGGCAATTTCGCGCTTGAATCGGGCGCGGCCAAACTTTCCCGCATGCTCGCGAATAAGGTCGGCGGCGAATTTATCTTTGTTTTGCTCAAACAGCCGCACTGCCATGACTAAGCTGTCAACGTTCTGTTCGTCAAAAAAAATCCCCGTGGGACTCACCGTCGATGACGAGCCATCCAGCCCGACAACGGTTTCCAGCAAGCCGCCGCGCTTAAACGCGATCACCGGCCGGCCGCTCGCCTGCGCCTCCAAAGGAGCAATACCGAAGTCCTCTTCTCCCGGAAAAATGAACGCCTGGCACGTGGCATAGAGTTCGGCCAGTCTGACATCGTCCAGCCAACCGAGGAATTCGATGTTCGAATTAGCTTGCCGCTCCAAGCTAGCGCGCAGCGGACCCGTGCCGACGATTTTTAACGGTAGTTTTAGCGCATTGAAGGCCCGGACGGCAATATCGATTCGCTTATAGGCCACCAGCGCCGAAACCACCAGGTAAAATGGTTTGACTTCACGATCGATATGGAACCGCTCCACGTCCACCGGCGGATAGATCACTTTGGCCGTCCGTCCGTAAAATCGTTCGATCTTGGCCGCGATGTTTGACGAGATCGCAATAAAAGAATCAACCCGCGCCGAGCTGTCTACGTCCCAGCGTCGCAAATAGGAACGGAACAGCGCCAAACCGGCGCGCTTCATGATCGAACCGTTGCCGCCGGCAAGGTATGCATCGTGAAGATCCCACACGTAACGCATCGGCGAATGAGTATAGGCGAGATGAAGCGCGCGATGGGGAAACACGCCCTTGGCGACACAGTGACTGCTCGAGAGAATCAAGTCGTACGCGCCGAGATCGAATTGCTCGATGGCGTGGGGGAAAAGCGGCAGCAAATAGCGAAAGTGCTTTTGCGCCAAGGGCAGCCGATTCAACCACGAAGTGTGGATGTTCATGCGCCGAATCGTTTGTGAGATACTCTCCGGCACGTAAACCAGCGTGTAGAGATCGGCCTCAGGGTAAAGCTCGCAAAAGACTTCCAGACACTTCTCGCCGCCGCGCATGCCGACCAGCCAATCGTGAATCAGAGCGACTTTCATGGGAGTAGCTGTTAGTGTCGAGCAATAAACCAAGCCGCTTCGCGGCCGGGGTATCGACCCCGGCCCAAGTAAGATAGCCAAAGGCGATGCTCGCCCCCTTTGGAAACCCCAAATAAAGGTTCCACGCTGAATTCAGCGTGGTCAACAACAAATATCGGCTGATAAACGGCCGTAGCATTGTGGCGATTGTTGCGGCAATGGCAAAGTTACCTCGGCAATCCGATTGGACCTGGGGAATAGCGCAAGTTTGCGTCTACTGTCTTGCAATAATCGTCCGCGGCAGTTTTTCTTTGTCCCGCAATGCCCGCTGCAGCACCTCCGCCTGCCCACGGCTCGCCAAACGACCGACCCTAACCCGATGATACTTTTTCCCCTTGATGTCGGCCGCCACGACAAAAGCGTCGTAGCCGTTGTCGGCTAACTTTTTGGCGATCTTTTCCGCAGTCTTTCTTTCCGGGTAGGAACCCACCTGCACGAACCATGAGTCGCCGGTCGGTTGAGCTACGGCAGCGGCGCCAGCGGGTTCCCTTTCTGCGCCACCACGCACGGTACTTTTTGCCGAACGCTGCGCCGACTTCTTGTCCCGTCCTGGTAATTCGTCAGCGCGCTTCGAAGAAACCGTCTTGGTATCCTTCATCGTGCCGGCCACAGACGCGGCGGACGAATCCTGTTCTGCCCCTTTCGGCGCCGACGCTACTGACGTTGCAACGATGACGGGAAGCGACAGCGCCGCGCCGCCTTTTTCGTCGAACCATGCAACCCCCTCCTGCACTAAAGTCGCTTCAATGAGATAGCGGCCCGGCCGCGCCGGCGCCTCAATTTTCATCTTGAGTCGCACCGATTCGCCCGGCGCCAGATTTTGCGGCAGCGCCGTTCTCACTCCGTCCGCGACTAATACTTGGCCCTTTGGGTCCTTCCAGCGATAGGAAAGATTCACTTGATTGCGATTCTTGGCGTTCGGCCGGCTTGGCCAGGTTTGTTTGCTGATGTTGCGAATTGCCACATCCGCGGAAAGAGTTTTACCGGCCGTCATCGTGTTGGGAATATCGTTCTCCAAAAATTCGACCGCGAAGCCAGAATCCGGCAACCTTTTCGCATCGTCTCCGCCGCAAGCCCAGAGAGCCAACGCCGCCAAAGTCATAAAAGCTATCAGAACAGCAACCTTCGACTGATCGTTACTCACGCGTTACCCTTTCACGAACTGAACAATTTTCTGCCGGATCCATTCGGCAGAAAAAACCGACGCCAGCAGACTTCGAACGTAACGGTTCGGCACTCGCCGGCGCTGTTGAATCCTTTTTCGCTTTCCCCACATTCTTGGCAGCATCTTGAGCGCGTCACGCTTGGCGCGAAAGTA
>JAERMN010000660.1 GCA_016844625.1 Deltaproteobacteria bacterium | reverse complement strand
TCTGTTCGGGAAGCGGTTGAGCAGACGAGCCGTGCACAAGGGACGAACGACTTTGTCTTGGCGGCCCTGAATCACCAAGGTTGGGACAACTATCTGAGACGCCCGTGCAAATGCGCTGAGTCCCAGTTGACGGACTTGCGCGATGGAGTTCAACGACACGGTGATCTGGCGCAGCGCCAGCTGAATCTGCGGATTTTCCAGATCGATGTTCTTATACATCCTTTGTAGACCGAGGCGGACATCGACAGCGGAGAAATCAGCGTGCTTCAGTGGTTTGACGCGGCGAAAGAGCAATTTAACCACCGGCCATAAGATCCTTGTCCAGCCTTCGCCGAAACTCCAAAATGGCGCGAGTAGAACCAGTCCAGCCGGCCGCTGTTCGATCGCAGTGTGCAATGCTAAGGCGCCTCCCATTGAGTAGCCGACTAAGATGACCACCGAGTGCTGCCGCTGTAGTTCTACCATGGCTTGATTTGCGGCGTCCGACCAATCCTGACATCTCCGTTTCTCTAAGCTGCCGATATCCGCGCCCAAGCCGGGGAGCATCAACCCGTGCACGGTCCAGCCTGCGTCCCTTAGAACCGTCCCCAGCGGACGCATTTCCGCCGGCGTTCCAGGAAAGCCGTGGAAGAGCAGGGCGGCGTGATCGCCCGCTTGCCAGCGAAAGGATCTGTGTTCAACCCCGTCGAAAGGCTTTGGAAGAGTGTGTTCGGTCATGACCTGAGAACCGAAGTACGAGTGCTCATGTCGTACTTACAGGAAAATCGGTGCGAGGGGAATTGGCAGAGTTTTCACGCGTGACTGGGTTTCGGGATTTTTTGCTCTTTACCTGATTTGGCAAGATGGTAAAAACTATCAGTTGAAAGAAAACATGCGCGCCAAATAGCTCATCAATGGATCATCGAAATCTTATCCTATTAACGGGTGCCACTGGATACGTCGGCGGCAGGCTGCTGCAATCCCTAGAAGCTCACGGCTATCACGTGCGCTGTATCGCCCGACGACCGCAAGCGTTGCGAGGACGGGCAGGCGTCAACACCGAAGTCGTTTTGGCCGACTGCTTCCAGCCGGAATCTCTCGGTGCCGCGTTGGCGGGCGTGCACACGGCCTATTATCTGGTTCATTCCATGGGCTCCGCCGAATCATTTGAAGAAAGAGATCGGCAAGCCGCCAGCAATTTTGCCAAAGCCGCGCACCAAGCTAAAGTGCAGCGCACCATTTACCTTGGCGGCTTGGGCGAAGGCGCGCTGTCGCCGCATTTACGGAGTCGCCAGGAAGTTGGCGAAACTTTACATAGTACAGGCGTCGAGCTGATTGAGTTCCGTGCTTCGATTGTCATCGGCTCGGGCAGTCTTTCTTTTGAAATTATCCGGGCTCTGGTTGAGCGCCTGCCGGTGATGATTTGCCCGGCTTGGGTATCTATAGACGCGCAACCGATTGGCATCGAAGACCTGGTTAGTTATCTGGTCGAAGCATTGGATCTACCTCAAAGCGGCCGCCGCATCATCGAGATCGGCGGTGCCGATCGGGTTTCCTACGAGGCGATCATGCGCGAGTATGCGCGGCAGCGAGCGCTGCGCAGGTTGATGATTTCGTTGCCGGTTTTGACGCCGCATTTGTCGAGTCTTTGGCTCGGTCTAGTGACGCCCGTTTATGCGCGAATCGGCCGCAAGTTGATCGACAGTATTCGCAATCCGACGGTGGTGCGCGATCCGATCGCGCTCAAGCTATTCTCGGTCCGTCCGCAAGGTTAATGAAGATCGCGAGTTCGCCGCCACCAAGTGGTCGGATGCCCTGTCTTCCCGAGGCGACGAGTCTGGTTGGGGTGGCGTGCGCTTTGGCAACCGGATCATTGATTCCAGGGAAGTGTCGGTGAATTGTTCCACGGAACTCGCATTTCGACCGATCCGCCGCATCGGCGGCGAAACCGGCTGGTACTACGGCGACTGGTTGTGGCAAGTGCGGGGCTTTTTCGATTTATTGTTCGGTGGGGTCGGCGTGCGCCGGGGACGGCGCGATGCCGAAATGCTTCAGGTCGGGGATGTCCTGGACTTCTGGCGTGTCGAGGCTTTCGAGCAAAATAAAAGACTTCTCCTCGCCGCCGAAATGAAGCTTCCGGGGAGAGCGTGGCTGGAATTTGCCGTTGAAGAGAAAGGGACGACCTCGTTGATTCGCCAAACTGCGATCTTCGATCCCATAGGTGTTGCCGGATTGATGTATTGGTACGTCTTGTATCCCGTGCACAAGTTGATTTTCGGAAAGATGCTGCACGCCATCGCCGCGGCGTGCCGAGACGAGAAAGGCATTGCCGAATGAAAGCACTAGATTCATTGCTAAGCGATCCAAGGCTAACCGTTCGCCGCTCCGGCGACCCTGACCCGGACGGGCGATGCGTGGTTTACTGGATGCAGCGCGCCCAAAGAGCAGTGGATAATCCGGCGCTGACGGCCGCCATCAAGGCTGGTAATCTGCTTGGCAAGCCGGTGGTGGTGTTTTTTCAACTGGTTCCGCACGTGCATCATGCGAATCACCGCCACTATCAATTTCTCGTTGAAGGGCTGAGCGATGTTGCGACTGGGCTGCAAAAACGAAAAGTCGGGTTCGCTCTGCGCCGCTACCCGGACCACGGGCTACTGCGATTTTGTTCTGAGGTGCGGCCTTGTTTGGTCATCGCAGACGAAAATCCATTGATGGAAGCGGAGCGT
>JAERMN010000245.1 GCA_016844625.1 Deltaproteobacteria bacterium | reverse complement strand
CGCCTGCTTGAGCGTGAAGTCGGGCTCGTACTCCGAAATCGCATCGGCGTCATTATTTGGCGCTTTGCGCTTCTGTTCCGAGCTTGGCGACACGCCGTCGGGGACCAAACCCATTGTTTCGGGCGAACGCTTCACGTACAGCGCGACCGGAATGCCGGTTAAGATCAAGCTCACACCTGCAATGAATGCGCCGTAGCGCCAACCCCAAGTTTGCACCGTGAAGGCGAGCAGCGGCGTGATCAAGGTGCCGCCGATACCGATGGCGCTGCTGATCAAAGTCATTGCCATGGCTCGGTGACGAATAAACCATGAGTTCGCCAACACCATCGGCGAGTGCATGAAGCCGGCGGAAAAGGCGAGCGAGATCACGCCGAGATAGATGGCGAGAAAGGCCGCGTAGCTGTCACCGGCGAGCGGCCCTTCGATGGCGCCTTCGGCGCGCGCCAATGAAAACACTAATGACGTCGCGGCGCGCGACAGACCGAGCTCGTTGGTGATCGGTAGGAAAAAAATCGTAAAGCCGTAGAGATGAAAACCGCCGCCGAGCATGCGGATGGCGGAGCCGGCGGCGACCATGCGCCAACCGTAAAATGCCCCGCGCGCTTGATTCGATAGTCGTTCGAAAATTGGCATGGAAGATCGGAGTAGAAGCCAGACGGCGATCGTGGCTCGGATTCAGTCGGATTTCGCAGTCCGGCTCAAACTAGCTGAGAGCCAACACCAATTCAACGCGGTGCGGCAAAACCTCAGGCGCAACTCTGAATATCTCGCGCAAGGCATGCCCTGAGCCCTTCGGCTACGCTCAGGGTAAACTCCGTCGAAGGGGCGCTAAGGCAGCAAAGGTCGGAGAAACATGACGAATAAGGCTTGTAAGATGATTGGTCTTTCTCTTCCGAACTTGGCGTGCTTTGCGCTTTGACGCGAGTCAATCTCCGTTGTCGAGCGTTACAGATCATCAGAAAAGTTGCGCAAGGCGCGAAAACTGTTGGGCATAGCGATGGCGCGAAGGCTTGCCTGGCAGCGCAGGCAGGATATTGTGCTGGTGATGATCTATAAACAACTGCCAATTTGTATCGCGCGTTCGTTCGACCTGGCGACGGAAGGAGTTCTTCAGTGAAACATAGAATCACCTTAATTCCCGGCGATGGGATTGGCCCTGAAGTGACTCGGCCAACGCTAAAAATTATCAAAGCCGCCGGGGTGAACGTCGAATGGGAAACACACTTGGCCGGAGCTGGGGCTTTGAAGAAGCATGGCACGACCTTGCCACGGCTGCTGTTGGATTCGTTTGCCAAAAACAAAATCGCACTGAAAGGCCCGGTGACGACGCCTGTGGGGGAAGGTTTCGCGAGCGTCAATGTGGAACTGCGCCAGAGCTTCAATCTCTACGCCAATCTCCGTCCGATCAAGAATTTACCCGGTGTGCCGGCGCGTTATCAAAACGTCGACTTGATCGTTGTCCGGGAAAATACCGAGGGACTTTATTCCGGCATCGAGCATGAAGTCGTCCCCGGCGTCATGGAGAGCTTAAAAATCATCACCGAAAAAGCCTCGACGCGGATCGCCAAATTCGCGTTTAACTACGCCCGGGCCAACGGCCGCAAGAAAGTCGCGGCGATCCATAAAGCTAACATCATGAAGCTCACTGACGGGTTGTTCCTCCAGTGCGCCAGAAACGTCGCGGCGAAATATCCCAAGATCGGCTTCGGCGATCTGATCGTCGACAATGCTTGCCTGCAATTGGTCTTGGACCCGACGCGGCTCGACGTATTGTTACTGGAGAATCTTTACGGCGATATTGTCTCTGATTTGGCGGCGGGATTAGTCGGTGGTCTGGGCGTGGTGGCCGGGGCCAATCTCGGCGACACTCACGCGCTGTTTGAACCCGTCCACGGCAGCGCGCCGGATATCAAAGGCAAAAAGATCGCCAATCCGACGGCGATGATTCTCGCCGCGGTGATGATGCTCGATCACGTGGGTGAACGGCGCGCGGCGAAACGAATTTTCGCCGCCCTCGAAACTGTGCTGCTCAAGGGCGAACGCTTGACGCCAGACTTGAACGGCCGGAGCAGCACGAAGCAGTTTGCCGATACCATTATCCGAGAGATCGAACGATAAGATTGGTGCGGCGTTAGATTCTTGCCTTTGAAGTGTTACACAGAACGACTTCAACAAATTTACTGCGCCAACATACCTGCAAACAAAATCCGAAATCCGAATATCGAAAGAGGCCGCGCGGACCGAAACAAATTAACAACCAAAAAAGCTAAATCCGAAATCCGAAGCACGAAAGAGGCCCCGCGGACCGAAACAAACTCACAGTCAAATAACTCTAAAATACCGAAAATCCAAAACACTGAATTCGATCCTTTTTGTTTGGAGCATTGTAGTTGTTTTATTTTTCATCAATTTGAATTTGTTTCGAATTTCGGATTTCGTGCTTCGAATTTTTTGTTCTTGGCGCCCATTGCGCCTTTGCGCGAGTCACGGAATTTCCGACTTCATTTTCAGGAGTCAGAAATTTCAAACATCTTTGGCTAGCCTTTGCAGGTGACCCACTGTCTTGGGTAGGCGTTCAGGCTTTCGCAGCCAGTTCTTTTTACGACCAACGTTTCGCCGAATTGCAGGCCCATCTTCTCGTCATGGGTTATCAAATTCGGCTGGATGACGATCACCATGTTTTCGCGAAAAGTGATTTCTCGGGAGTCGTGCCGTTTGCGGGTTTTGGTTTGGAAGATCGGCGGATACTGATTGACGCCGTGAACCAAGTCGTCGTACGTGCTAAAACCGCGCTGGTGAATAATCTCGGCCGCTTCCTCAGCTTCGGTGGTGGTAGCGCCATCTTTGATCACCTTCGATAGTACGTCAAAGGCTTCCATCGCCGCGTCGTGCATCTTTTGCCACACCGGCGTCGGCCCTTCGCCAATGGAAAATGTCCGGTGGATCTGCCCGCTGTAGCCAGCGTAGGCGCCGCTGATCTCGCTGATCAGCGCGTCGCCTTTTTGTAGTTTCCGATTGGAATGAAACTGCGACGGCACGGCAAAATCCGGCGCGCGCATGGGCATGCTGCTGATGAAGTGAATGCCGGCGTAGCCGCCGGCCTTGAGATAGACCGGCTCGATGATCGCTGGGATTTCCTCTTCGCGCATGCCTTCTCTCAATCCGTCCGCCAACGCTTGAATCGATTGATCGGTGAGCTTGGAGGCGGTGTGGATGCGGGCAATTTCATCGGCGCTCTTGATCGTCCGCATCATGCGCAGCTTGGCGCCGAGATCGACAAATGTCGCGTTGGGATATGTTTCGCGCAGTTTGTTGTAAACCTGATATGAGATCCCGCCGACCAAGCCGATTTTCTTTGACTGCAAGCCGCGCTCGGCGAATAAATCGACGACGCTGTTGGTTGTATTGGCGCCGGCCCAGCGCAGGTCTTTGATCCACGACATGACGCGCGCCATCGGAAAGTGATTGAAAAGCTGCATCAAGATCACCGGCTCTTTGCCGGTCTGCATGAGCAAGTATGCCTCGCGGCTGCTTGGCCAGTCGCTTAGCCAATAAATGTCGGAGGCGTAGCGCCCGCTGCCGTAGATCAATGCCGCCTCGACGCCTTCCTGTTCCATCAAGCCGTAGAACGACTGGTGGCGCCGGCTAAGTTCTGGGTCGGAAAAAGTCGGGTAATCGGTCCGCTGCCGCATGGAAAATCCTCCAATATTAATTCGCTGTATACGCCAGCGTGTGACTATTCCGATCGAACACGAGTGGCACGTTTTTGTATCATCGATGCGTTTGGCGATTCAATCTCTATGGGGCTGATTCCCCACAGCTTGCTGCGTTCAGTTAATTGCCTATCCGAAGTCCGTCATTCGCGCATGCTTTAAGCGGGAATCCAGGCGGGTCGGGAACTGGACCCCCGACCCATTCGATGTGGCTCAGGGTCGCCCGTCGAGAGCCTCTGGGTCGAACGATGGTGAGCACAGTCGAACCACGATAAACCCATTCGGGGGTGACGCCTTGTGGAAGCTCTTGAGAGCAGCGAATGATGAGCATATTGTGCGCAAGCGGTATGAAAGACACTTCTGCCAAAATAGAAAAACGATTTCGCCGTCTGCTCCTGCGGCGTTAAGGACAAGAGCGGCTCAAGATGGGCTACTCTATGCACGCCGCCGCGAAAGCTTTAATGCGCGCCGCTATCCTGCACGCAAATCCAAAAGCATCACAGGCGACATTGCGAAGGCAACTGTTTCTGCGCTTTTACGGTCAAGATTTCGAGCCCGCGGCGCGCAAGAGGATTCTCGCGGCGTTGGCAAAGTCATTGCGCGCGCGCCGATGACCTCTGTATCTTTCAGCGGTCAGCCCTGACGTGTGAACCCACCCACTCAGCTGGACATTTTTATTTCATCGTGCGACTTTCGGGTAGGCTGAAGAGCCAAATCTAGTGATTGGAGAGTTTCTATGAATCATTTCACGTATTGCTTAATTCGAATTTGCTTTGTGGTGCTGATAACTGCTGCATCGGCACACGCCCAGCCGGCCAAAGATTTCCAGCCTCAGGTCGGCCAGGAAGGGAAAGACGTCATTTGGGTGCCGACGCCGCAAGCGTTGGTCGATAAGATGCTCGATATGGCGAAGGTGACGCCGCGCGATTACGTCATCGATCTCGGTTCCGGCGACGGCCGCACGGTGATCACGGCGGCCAAGCGCGGCGCACGGGCGCTTGGCATCGAATATAATCCCGACATGGTTGAATTGTCCAAGCGCAATGCGGCCAAGGAAGGCGTGAGCGATAAGGCGAGCTTTGTCAAGGCCGACCTGTTTGAAAGCGACTTCTCTCAGGCGCAGGTTATTACGATGTTTCTGCTACCGGATATCAATATTCGCCTGCGGCCGAAAATTCTAAATCTAAAACCGGGCACGCGTATCGTGTCCAATTCTTTTACCATGGGCGATTGGACGGCGGACCAGACGGCGAATGTGAAGGACGGCTGTGCCTCCTATTGCACCGCCCATCTTTGGATCGTGCCGGCCAAAGTCGAAGGAGCCTGGCAGACGGCGCAGGGCGAACTCACGCTCAATCAAACCTATCAGTTGCTTAATGGCACACTGAGAACCGGCAATGTGAGCACGCCGATCAGCAGCGGAAAAGTCAACGGTGATGAGCTCGAGTTTAGCGCTGGTGGCGTAGTCTATTTGGGCCGGCTTAGCGGCAACTCCATCGAAGGGATGACGAAAGGCGGTGGAAATTGGAAAGCCACTCGCGTCAACAGATAACCGTCTTAGCTATTGAACTCTTCATGATTCGTCGAGGCTAGGATGAAACGAGCAAGTGTGAATAGAGGTTTGTTCTTACGCAATTTGTTGTTCTTGTTAGTGTTGTCGTTGTCCACAACAAGCGCTTGTGCTCAAGCAGCGCGCGACTACGAGCCGCGCGTCGGTCAAGCCGGCAAAGATGTCGTGTGGGTGCCGACGCCGGATGAGTTGGTCGAAAAGATGCTTGATTTAGCCAATGTCACGGCGAGCGATTACGTGATCGATCTCGGTTCCGGCGACGGCCGCACGGTGATCACGGCGGCCAAGCGCGGCGCACAAGCGCACGGCATCGAATACAACCCTGAGATGGTCGAGTTGTCGAAGCGTAATGCGGCTATCGAAAAAATCAGTGCGCGGGCGACGTTCGCCAAAGAGGATTTGTTCGAGAGCGACTTTTCCAAAGCTACGGTGATCACGATGTTCCTGCTGCCGCAGATCAACTTAAAACTCAGGCCGAAGCTTCTCGATCTCAAGCCCGGCACGCGCATCGTTTCGAATTCGTTCACCATGGGCCGGCGAAAGTCGAGGGGGTTTGGCAGTTGGCCCAAGGCGAACTGACGTTGAAGCAAAGCTATCAATTTATCTCCGGCTCGCTGAAAAGCGGCAACGAGATTACGCCGATCGCCGCCGGCAAGCTCAAAGGCGGTCATATTCTGTTCAATGCCGGCGGAGTGCTCTTCGTCGGTGAGGTGAACGGCAACACTATGCAAGGAACCGTTAGCACCGGCGGCAGGTGGTCGGCGGCGCGAGTTAAGTAAGTTTCGGCCAATCAGTTCACATTCCATTCGGCTTCCAGCCGGTCGAGGATCGATGATCGAGGATAGAAGATGGCAAGACTTGCTTTGCGCTATCCTCGTTACGCTCGCAGTTACTTCCGTTGGCGTCGCCGGTGAATCCTACCAGCCCAAATCCGGCCAGCCCGGCAAAGACGTCGTTTGGGTGGGAAACCCGCAAGTGATGGTGCAAAAGATGCTCGACATGGCTGGTGTTACGGCGAGCGATTTTGTCGTCGATCTCGGTTCCGGCGACGGCCGC
>JAERMN010000244.1 GCA_016844625.1 Deltaproteobacteria bacterium | reverse complement strand
AGGGCAAGACGAGGGCGGTGTGATGAACGCCATCGGCCACAGCTTGATGGAAGAAATGATTTACAAGGACGGCCAGCTGTTAAATCCCAATCTGGTCGATTACCGGATGCCGAGCTTCAATGACTTGCCGGAGGATTTCGAAACGATTCTAGTCGAAAGCGAGAATGGTCCCGGCCCGTTTGGCGCCAAGGGCACGGGCGAGGGCGGCTTGTTGCCAGTGGCCGCGGCGATCGGCAACGCAGTCTATCGGGCCACCGGATTGCGTTTGTATGACTTGCCACTCACGCCGGAGAAGGTGTGGCGCGGCTTGGCTTCGCGCAATGAAGTGATCGATTGAAAAACTAGCTACCAGAGTTCAATGCTGTTCAACAGATATTCGAACAGTCCCCAATAAAATAACCACGAGAAAAAGGTTACCAGTGCCGTCATGAGCCAGCTCTCTTTGCCGGCGACTTTTAGATAAAGCAGGATCGTCAGCGGCACGGCGATGGAGAAGCCCAGGAGCCAGATGACCAAGAAAAAGCCAACGGTCCAACTGATCACGGCGAGGGTCCTTTGCATGACCAGTTCCGGGGCGATTTCTACTTCGGCTTCTTCGCCGGCGCCGAACTCAGCGCCAGCGCGAGAGCCAGCCTTCTTTTGCTTCCCGGCGAAATCCCGCGCCAGCTGCAATAAAGATAAAACGAACGTAGGTATGCCGATGACCCAGGGGAATAGGCCGGCGCGGTAGCCAAAGTTACGACTGGTCCAAAGCGCCGAGGCCATGATGACGACGAGTGTGATCGTAAACCAGGTGGCCGCGCTAAAATGCATCTTTCGATGGCTGAACTCTTCAATCTGAGTTTGACCCGCACCGGCTCTTTCTTCTTGTTTGAGCCGCGCGCGGCGATTTTTGATCATCGGGTAAAAGATGCCGAAGAGGGTGATGATAAAAATGCCGATGACTCCCGGCCTGTGGGTCCAAGCGAGACCGTAATTGTCGGTCGATAGGAATAGCCGGTTTTCCGACAGCGGCCCGAGAACCAGTCCTAACAGCACCGGTGGCCGCGGCCAGTCGAGTTTCTCCATGATCCAACCGAGGGCGCCGAAAAGGAGCACGAAATGAGTATGATCGGAATAATGATCGCGCCGCGCACTTGAGTCACTTTTGCCAGCGGCTTTAAGAACAGAAAACAGACCGCTACCGTGATCATGTTGGAAATAATAATGACCCAGACGAAAGAGAACGTCAGGTCGAGTTTGCCCTTGGGTGGCGGTAGCAGCATGTCAGGGCCAGGCACGATACCTTGGATGATGAAGGCGCCCAGTAAGATCGCCATGACCACGCTGGCCGGAACGCCGAAGGCGATGGTCGTGATCAAGCTGCCGCCGAGGGTTGAGTTGTTCGCCGCGCCGGGTCCTAACACGCCGCGCACATCGCCTTTGCCAAATCGTTCTTTATTTGGCGAGCTCTGCACCGCGTGCGCGTAGGCCAGCCACTGGGTTGTCGCGGCGCCCATGCCGGGAATGATCGCAATGGCGGTGCCGAGCGCGCTGCAACGAATGACCAGCCAAAAATGGCGGAAGGTATCCTTGACGCCTTCCATCACGCCGCCAAGCTCGCCGACTTCCTTCTTGGCGATGCTGCTGCCGAGGACGGCGAGCTCAATGGTTTCCGGAATGGCGTAAAAGCCGATGGTGATCGGCACTAAGCCGATGCCGTCCCACAAAAACAGTTGGCCGAACGTAAACCGTTGGATGCCGGAGATCGGATCCAAGCCGATGGTGGCGAGCATGAGGCCGATGCCGCCGGCGATAATCCCCTTCAATGGGTCTTCACCGCTCAACGCCGCGACGAAGGAGATGCCGAGAATCGCCAGCATGAAGAATTCGGGCGAGCCGAAGGAGAGCACCAGGGGCCGAATGATCGGGATCGCCGCGCCAAGAGCGACGCCGGCGAATACGGCGCCGACAAGGGAGCTCATGAGCACCGCGCCCAGGGCGCGGCCGGCTTCGCCATTGCGCGCCATGGCATGGCCGTCGACGATGGTGGATGCGGTCGTCGGTTCACCGGGGACGCCAAACAAAACTGATGTGATATCGCCGGTGGTGGCGGTAACCGCCGTCATGCCCAATAGGAAGGCGAAAGCCTCAACGGCGTTCATCTTAAAAACAAACGGCAACATGAGCGCCATCGCGGTCGGTCCGCCGAGGCCAGGAAGGATACCGACCACGAAGCCGACGGCGATACCGACTATCATCAAGCTAAAGGTAGACCAGTTGAAAACCTGTATCAGTCCGGAAAAAAGTGCGTTGACCAAATCCATATCAACTTATGCCCTGTAGCGTTCTAAGCAAAAACAGTCGCCGCTCAATATCAGTGCCGCGGCTAATTGTAAAGAACATCCTTGAGCCTAGTGAGCAGCGCGGGATCGAGCTTGAACAGACCGGCGATGTCCTTCTCGATTTCGTCCGGCGAAATTGGGTCGATATTGAGGCGAGCTTTTTTGGCATCGGCGGCGAACTCCGCATCTTTGAGCGTGGCTTCAAATGCTTTGCGCAGAATCTGCAGCCGATCTTTCGGCGTCCCCGGCGGGAGCGTGTAGGTACGCACGATGTCGCTGTCACCGTGGATGCCAACGTCGATCATCCTGCGGCTCTCGTCGCTCTTGGCGAGTTTGATCGCTTGGGGCACATTCGGCAGGTCGGGGTGATTCTTGCGATTGGCTTGCAGGATGATCGCGACGTCGCCGCTATCGAGGGCTTTGCGCCAGGTGACGCTGATGGAATCCCAACCCCAGCAGCCGCCAGCGATCTCGCCGCTATCGGCGGCCAAGCGAACATCGGCAGTGCCTTTATAGCCGGTGACCAGTTGGATCGGCAGACCTAAGGCGGCTTTCAAGATACGCGTGGCGTTGTCCGGAGTCGAAGTGCCGGGAGCGAGACCGCCCATCTTCACGGGAATTTTCGACGCCATCCACTTTTCGATGCTGGTGATTCCACTCGCTT
Organism: Deltaproteobacteria bacterium; assembly: GCA_016844625.1. Classification (GTDB taxonomy): domain Bacteria; phylum Desulfobacterota; class Binatia; order UBA9968; family UBA9968; genus DP-20. The sequence continues at coordinate 7,809 of JAERMN010000244.1, read as the reverse complement.
TGGTGAGGGCACAGACGACGTGATCGCTGACCGGCGCGCCGATGAACTCAAACTTGCGGGCGTCGAACTCAATGCCCGGCTGGCCGAGAACTTGGCCGAGGAAGAAGCCGCCGATGAAATGGCCGATGGTCAAGCCGTCGGGCTTGGCGACTTTGTAAACATGATTGGCGGCGATCAGGCTGCCGGCGCCGGTCATGTTTTCGACGACGATGCCGGGGTTGCCCGGGATATGCTTGCTCATGTGGCGCGCGATGGCGCGGGCATAGGTATCGAAGCCGCCGCCGGCGGAGAAACCGACGACGATGCGAATCGATTTCCCCTTGAAAAATTCTTCCGCTGCGCTCGCTTTGCTAGCCGACAAAATCGCCACCAGCAGGGTGAGCATGTAGAATTTTCGAAACTTCATTTTAACTCCTTCTTTCTGGGCCGCGGTGCGGCCCGCGTGGTTGGCCAGAAGCTATCCAATTGACTCCGAAAAATCAATGAAACAGCGCCACATGAGGCGTCGAGTTTGAGAATGTCGGTGGTATTTTCTTCGCGGCAGATTTGCGTTGTGTTCGGCGCGCGAGAAACTTACAATTGCCGTAGCTGCGGAAGTTAGCTGGTCGGACGGGAAATTGGCCGGGAGAATAATAATGGCGCAAGAATTTTTTAATCACATCGACGGCAAATGGCTAGTAGCCAAGTCAGGAAGGGCTTTCGAGAACCGCAATCCAGCCAACCGCGACGATCTGATCGGTTTATTTCCCGCTTCGGATGTTGCCGATGTCGATGCGGCAGTAACGGCTGCCAAGAAAGCCTTCGCCATCTGGCGCTTGGTGCCGGCGCCTAAGCGCGGCGAGATTCTTTACCGGGTCGGCGAGCTCCTGAAAAAATACAAAGAAGAGCTGGCGCGCATCGAGACCCGCGAGATGGGCAAGGTGTTAAAGGAAGCCCGCGGCGACGTCCAAGAGGGGATTGACTGCGCATTTCTCAACGCCGGCGAAGGACGCCGGCTTTTCGGTGAGACCACACCGGCGGAGTTGCCCAACAAATTCGCCATGTCGGTGCGCGCGCCGATCGGCGTGTGTGCGCTGATCACGCCGTGGAACTTTCCGCTGGCGATTCCGACCTGGAAATTGTTTCCGGCGCTGATCTGCGGCAATACCGTGATTCTCAAACCGGCGGAAGATACGCCGCACACGGCTTCGCGCTTCGTTGAAATTCTCAATCAAGCCGGCGTGCCGCCGGGTGTGGTCAACTTAATTCATGGCCGCGGCGAAGAAGTCGGTGCCGCGCTGGTGCGCCACAAGGACGTGCAGCTGGTTTCCTTCACCGGTTCGGCCGCAGTCGGTCGCGAGATCGCTTCGGTATGCGGGCAGAGTTTGAAACGCGTGTCCCTGGAGCTTGGCGGCAAGAACGCGCAGATTGTCATGGAGGATGCCGATCTCGATCTCGCGATCGAAGGCGCGCTGTGGGGCGCTTTTGGCACCACGGGGCAGCGCTGCACCGCGACCAGCCGTTTGATCGTCCATCGCGATATCGCGAAGAAAATCACCGATGCGCTGGTGACGCGAGCCGAGCAAATCAAAATTGGTGACGGCCTCGACGAAAGCGTCGAGATGGGGCCGCTGATCAATCAGGCAGCACGGGGAAAAGTTCTACGTTACAGCGAGATCGGCAAACAAGAAGGCGCGCGCTTGCTGACCGGCGGCGCGATTCACGACGCCGGCGCGTGCGCCAACGGCTATTTTTTCCAGCCGACGATTTTTGCTCAAGTGAAGCCCACCATGCGCATCGCGCAAGAAGAGATTTTTGGGCCGGTGCTGTCGATCATTGAAATCGAAAGTTTCGCAGAAGCCATCGATGTTCTCAACGGCACGGCTTACGGACTGTCGAGCTCGATTTACACCAACGATGTGACACGCGCTTTTCGCGCCATGCGCGATATCGAAGCCGGCATAACTTATATCAACGGTCCGACCATCGGCGCCGAAGTGCATCTGCCGTTCGGCGGCGTCAAAGACACCGGCAACGGCCACCGCGAAGCCGGCACGACCGTGTACGATATTTTTACCGAGTGGAAGTCAATTTATGTCGACTATTCGGGCAAACTGCAAAAGGCGCAAATCGATAACGCGGAGTAGTTGCTGGTTCCGGGTTTCGTGTTCCGGGTTTCGAGTTCTGGAAATCCGGCTAACCCGAAACTCTAAACTCGAAACCCGAAACCGAGGAATTCATGAAGATACCCAATATCAAAACCCCATTGCCCGGTCCTAAAGCCAAAGCGATCGTTGAGCGCGATGAGAAGTTTACCGCACCCGCTTACGGCCGGGTTTATCCTTTGGTCGTCAAGGAGGGGCGCGGCTGCGTCATCGAGGATGTCGACGGCAATCTGTTTCTCGACTTCATGGCCGGGATTGCGGTCGCCAATACGGGCCACGCTCATCCCCGCGTGGTCAAGGCGATCGAAGAGCAGGCGCGCAAGTTTTTGCATATCTGCGGCAGCGATTTTTACTACGAGCCGATGGTGGAGTTGGCCGAAAAGCTGGCGCGATTGGCGCCCGGCAAAGGCGGCAAGAAAGTTTTTTTCACCAACTCGGGCACCGAAACTGTGGAAGCCGCGTTCAAATTGGCGCGCTATCACACCAAACGGCAGCATGTGATCGCGTTTTACGGCGCGTTCCACGGCCGGTCGATGGGAGCGCTGTCGCTCACGGCGAGCCGTGCGTCCCATCGAGCACATTTCGGTCCGCTGATTCCCGGCGTGCATCACGTGCCCTATGGCTTTTGCCACCGCTGTCCCTATCAATTGCAATACGGTTCCTGCGCTATCGAGTGCGTCAACGTTTTGGAGAAAATAGTTTTTCGCTACGATGTGCAACCCGAAGAAGTTGCCGCGATCTTCGTCGAACCGGTGCAAGGCGAGGGCGGTTATATCGTGCCGCCACCGGAATATTTGCCGATGCTCCAGGAGCTTTGCCGCAAACACGGCATTCTTTTCGTCGCCGATGAGATTCAGTCCGGCTTTGGCCGCACCGGCAAGATGTTCGCCTGCGAGCATTGGGGAATCGAGCCCGATATTCTCTGCACGGCCAAGGGCATCGCCAGCGGCATGCCGCTCGGCGCGATGATCGCGCGCGATGAAATCAGCACGTGGAAAGACGGCACTCACGGCAGCACCTACGGCGGCAATCCGGTCGCGTGCGCGGCGGCGCTGGCGACGATCGAGCTTCTGGAAGAAGGATTGGTGGCAAATTCAGCAAAAGTCGGCGCGGTTTTAAAAGATCAATTAACCCAGCTCCAACCGCGCCACAGCGCGATCGGCGACGTGCGCGGTTTAGGGCTGATGATCGGCGTCGACTTCGAGCGCAGCGATGGCACTCACGCGCCTGACGGCAAGTTGCGCGATCGGGTGATGCAACGCTGCTTCGAGAAAGGTTTGCTGCTGCTCGGTTGCGGCGAGAGCACGCTGCGGTTTTGTCCGCCGCTCATCGTCACGGAGGAAGAAGTCGCGACCGCGGTGGCGATCTTTGACGCGGCGATTAGCGAACTGAATTAAATTTGTCTAAGAGGTGAGCGGAACTTAGCTCGGTGTCGCTCGAATGAATTTCCAGGGCGCCGGAAAATTCTTTGATCGCTTGCTGAATCATGCCTTTGGTCAGATAGACCCGGCCCAAATTGATATAGGGAAAATGGCGCGGCTCGTAGCGTTTGGCATTCTTTGCCCGCTCGAGCCAGGGGATCGCGTCGTCGAGCTTTTGCTGCTGCATTAAATACACGCCGATGTCGTTGTAGGGATTGCCGAACTCGGGATCGATCTCAATGGCGATTTCGCACTGGGCGATGGCTTCGTTCAGACGGCCTTTGAAACTGTAGGCCCAACCGAGATAAGTATGCGCGTCGGCGGTGGGGTAGAGCGCGATGGATTCTTTATAGAGACGAATCGCTTCGTCGAACTCCTGCTCCATCTGATGCTGCATCGCTTGGCCGATCAGCTCGACAGCCCGTTCTTGGTCTCTTGCGGTGGCCATAATCACTTAATGTAACTCACGAGCGCATATTCTCTTATTTTCTTCTGCGGCTATCAAGCGTGTTTTAGACTCAGCCTTTCCTTAGACTCCCCAAGCGCCGCTGAGCTGTATATTTGCGCCATTAACATAGCGCGCGTCGTCAGACAATAGGTAGCGAACAGCGCCAACCGCGTCGTTCACGCTGCCGACATAACCCGCCGGGATGAACTTGACCATCTTGTCGAGCTCGCCCGCCGGCGCGCTGCCGGAATCGATGAAACCCGGCGAGACGCAGTTCATGGTGATGCCATCCGGCGCTATCAATTTAGCGAATGAGCGCGACAACGCCAACAAGCCGACCTTAGCAATGTAGTGCGCCGTCAGTTGTGGCTGGGCGATCAACTGCTCGGCGTTGGCCATGCTGAAGCTAACGACGCGGCCCCATTGCTGGGCTTTCATCACCGGGATGACCGCTTGAGTGAGGTAGAATACCGAGTGCAAGTTGTTATCGAACATCGAGTGCCAGCCATGGTTGGTTTCTTTGAGCAACGAAACTCGATGATAGGGACCGGCGCCGTTGATCAGCGCGTCGATGCGGCCGTATTCTTGGCGCACGCGCTCAACCAAACTCACGGCGGCCGCCGACTTTGACACGTCGCATTCGAGCGCGATGCCTTTGCTGCCTTTTTGCCGTACCGCCTCCATGACTTCCGCGGCTTCTTTCGCGCTAGTTCGATAGCAGATCGCCACGGCCCAATCTTGCGACGCCAAATCGATAGCGACGGCGCGGCCAATGCCTTTGGCGCCGCCGGTGATGAGTGCAACTCGATTCATCGAATTATCTTGAAATTAATACTCAGCCGTCAGATTCGCTCGACGCGGCGAATAAGTCCTGGCTGCCGTTCCCCTCGATCCATGGGCGAAACTTTTCGTACAGCTCTTTCAGCTTGGCATGGTAGTGTTCGACATTCTCGTCCGGTTTCTCCGCGTCCCAGTCGGTCGCCAGCTTTGAATTCTCGCTGATTTTTACTTTCGCTTTAGCGCCGGTGACGTAATAAGAAACCTGATCGCCCGGCTGGTACGGGCGTTCGGCCCTGAGCGCGAGTTCATAGGGTGCCGCGGCGTTGCGTTTTTTGGCTTTTACCTTGGCCTGGTAGTTTTCGAGCGAGTCCTGCAAAGTTTCGTTCTTGGCGAGCCAGGAAATATCTCTGCGATGTTTGGCGATGTCATCGGCATAGCGATCATAAAGGTCGGCGATTTTTTCCTTTTCGCCTTTGAGCAGGAGCAAAAGCATCTCTTCGAGCCACTCGCGCTGGAACAGTTCCAGACCGCGCGAACGCAGCCCCGAGCCTTTGATGCGCAGCCGGCCTTGCTCGTCGAGCAGCGCGTAGTTTTTCATCTTATAGCTGAACATCGCCGGGTAGCGCCCGTCGAGCTCGAGCTCGATGCCTTTGGGTAAAATGTCTCCCAAGTTGGCAATCAGTTTTTCTTCATCCGCCGCTAGCTTCACGTTGTCGGGCGGAACGAAATAGATTCCATCGGTGTCGACTTCAATGATCTTGGCGCCTTTTTCCTTGAGCCATGCGACCGCGGACTGGATCAGCTCGCGGCCCTTTGCCGAAGTCGTTGAAGTGCGCCATGGAGAAACCGAGGTAGCCGTAAAACGAGTTGATGAGAATCTTAAACGTCGATTGCAGCGCGTTGAAATAGATTCTGCCTTCCTCTTCCTTGGCGTCGCGCGCGAGTTCCTTGGCTTTGACCCGGAAGGCGCGCAGGTCACTCAGCAAGCCGGGAAATACGCCGAGCTGGTCTTTTTTCGGCAGATATTTGTAAACCAGCATGATCGACGGATAGAGCGAGGTGACATCGCAGTGGAGCACGCGGTTGGCGGTGCCCTGATATTCCATGTCGGTGAAGCCGCCGACCACGTCGCGCCCGGCATCCGGACGGGGTACGGAATGACGTTGGTAGAGGTACTCGCGCAGGAACAGCGCGTCGATTTTCGTCGCGTTGCCGCGCAGCGGAATGTTTTGATAGCTGAACGGAAAAATCTGCGCCTCGACAAAATAACTGGGCGATAAGATTTCCGCTATCGCGCGGGTTTCGCGCACGTCGTCTAGGGCGTAGCGAAACAAGGTGTCGGGGTCGTGATCGAAGTACCAACTGGTTTTGTCACCCGGCACGTAAGTTCGGTTGTCGCCGGCGATGCCGAAGTGGCGCGCGATGTCTTTGAGGCCGAAGCTTTCCAGTTCCCGAGTCGCGACATCGTAGTGCTGCGCGAGTATCCAAGTGTCGATGATGTGGCGGCCGAAGATTTCGTATTTCCGATAGCTGATCGATCGCTCGGCCATCTGCATGCGCGAGGCGTGGCCACCGAGACGTGAGCCATCACGGCCGAAGTCGAGGGAAATCTTATGACGCTTGGCGCGCGCTTCGATATATTCCAAATCGAAACGAAAGAGATTATGTCCTTCGATCACGTCGGGATCGCGCTCACGAATTTCTTTGACCAATGCTTTGAGCATCTCCGCTTCGCTGAACTCCTTGCCGGAGATCAAACGTTCCCAGCCGCTGGAGTCCGACAGCGCGATGGCGGTGATGCGGTCGGTCTCTCGCGCCGGGTTGGGAAACGAAAAACCCGCTTGGCAGTAAGTCTCGATATCGAGCTGCATGCGCTTCAGCTCGCGAAACGTCATGCCGAGAAAATGGGTCTTGCCGGAGAGCAGGAAAAACTGTTGCAGCGGATCGCTGAAATACCAGTAGGGCGCGTCGCCGGCCGAGGGCGTCTTGCCGGTTTTCTGCTGCAGATAGGCTTTGGCGTCGTCGAGTTGTTTTAGATTCGGAAATAACGCGAGACGATTGAACGCGCCGCTGCCGGCGAGTTTTTCGATCTTGGCTTGGCCCTTCCAACCCGCCAGCGGCTCATCGCCTTCCAACAGCATGAGCGGTTGAAACGAAACGATATCGATCTTTGTCGCGTCGCCGTCGCGAGAGAAAAGTTTAACGCTGTCGTCGCCGGCGATTTCGCAGGCGATCAAGCCTGGTGTAGCGTCGTGGCCGAACAGCACCTCGTTCTTTTGAAACAGCGGCGGTAGATGATGTTTTTGTGCGCTCATGATCGATGCGGCCACTATAGCAAACGAAGCCAGGAACTCCTAGCCGGAGCGATTTGTCATGACCATCTTTTTACTAGAGCGTAAGGTCAAAGTTGTGGTACATTATTACCACTATGGATGCGCTCAGTTTCGATGACCGTCCTGTTTTACGAAGTCCGATTTTGCTGTTGGCGTTCGCCGGCTGGAGCGACGCCGGCGCGGCGGCGACCACGGCGGTGCGCTATCTCGCCGATCAGTTGAGCAGCAAAAAATTCGCCACCATCGATGCCGAAGAGTTTTATGATTTTTTCCGCCAGCGCCCGGTGGTGCGCATCAACGACAGCAAGGTTCGCGAGATTCACTGGCCGTCCTACGATTTTTACGTCGGGCCGGGCATGGGCATGGATAAGGATTTCGTTCTGGGCATCGGCGCCGAGCCGCATTTGCGCTGGCGCACGTTCAGCGAAACGATGTTGCGTTTCGTCCGCGAGTGCCGGATTGAGATGGTGGTGACCCTGGGCGCGTACTTAGACGAAGTGCTTTATACCCGGCCGGTGCCGCTCACCGGCTTTTCCACCGATCCAAGACTCATGGAAGAACTCGAACTGTCGCCGTCGCGTTATCAGGGGCCCACCGGCATCGTCGGCGTCTTGACCGATGCTTGCCGCGTAGCGGGGATTCCCCATCTCAGCTTGTGGGCATCGCTGCCGCACTATCTTTCC
>JAERMN010000022.1 GCA_016844625.1 Deltaproteobacteria bacterium | reverse complement strand
GACGTCATATAGATTTAGGCCGAATCCGTAAGTTTTCTGAGAAACGTCAATGCCTTTTACGTAATCTTTTAAGCCCTGTACCAGTTTGCCTGTTCCAGTGGTCTGACCGGTTTGAAACTCAATCGCGATAAAGTCGTCAATTTCAGGGGACATCGGCTTATGTTTCACCATCACAAAATCGAAACTACCGGCATCCTCAAGTCTGATTTCGGGAAAAACCAGGATGTCGTGCACCGCCTTAAAGTGGTGTTGAGCGATGTCGGTAAACACAGTGTGGTCGTCTAGAAACCTTCTCGGACAGAGAGCTATTTCATTGCCATTAACATGAGCTGAACACACCCCGAACGGGTATTTAATGAGGCGACTCTGCTTGTAGCAGACCTTGTTAACGAATGGACACCAATGTTTCGTTCTTGCATCGTCAGCTTTACTCGTTTTGTTCGAATGTGGATAGCCGAACATTTCGGAGGGATACTTTGCCATTTCTCACTTCCCAAGTGCAGCGTGCCAGCTTGAAGTAATCTCTGATTCTGAAGCATCGCTGTCAAGACATTCACCCAATAGTCCAGCACAGTCGCGGCAAAAGCTAAAACTGTCACGGTCGTCAATTAATCCCGCACGGGAGAGTTTTTTCTTTGGTGGGTTCGATCCATTAGGTTCCAGGACGAGGATTGAATCATGTTTCAGAGCTTTCAGGTTATTAATGTGTACAGATATTGGATTCTCCGAATGCACGGTATAGGAAGTCACAAGCCTGAACGCTGCGGCTTTTAATGCCATCGTCAGCTGAATCCAAGCGTCAGCCCGCCAGTGATGGAACGTGAAGATAAGTCGCCCATGAGGACGACGCAGCACACGATTACATTCACTCCAAATCCCCGTAAGAACCCTGCGGTATTTATCTTTGTCTGCTTCCGTCTCTGCAACTGCTGACGACAGCGGCGTGAAGTCCCACTTGGCGTCTTTCGGAAGGAACCATTGGAGCCATACACGAAAAAAATGAGAGAGGTCGCTATACTGCACACTGTCAAAATATGGCGGATCGGTCACCACATAATCGACCGATTTATCCGGCAAAGATAGTCGCGAAGAGTCACCCTGCGCCAAAAGGAATCGCCTGTTTTCGTGGGCAAACGGTTCCATGGATGAGCATTCAGATCCGCCATCGACCTCTCCGAGTACCGCAGTCTTTCGCCAACCGTTTAGTGTCGGCTTTCGTTCGATAGGCGTACTTGCCCAAACACTTGCGTCTTTGATCCGATCATCAAAGAGCCGTCTTAACGTACCCGACGTTCGTCGAGAAAAAACCGGGTTATTCTCCAACGAGGTATAGGGAAACGAGTATGCATGATGGGAAAAGACATGCCGGATCGCTCCTGGCCTTCGCCGTTCACTGCCCTTGTACCCGCAAAGTGCCGAATTGAACTCCAGTGATGTGGAAACAAGCAACGCCAGCCAAAACCGATGCTTCGGCTCAACAGCATCTATCAGTTTCTTAGCGGTACCCAGGTAAAGAAGCTGGCGGGCGGTAAAAAGTTCAGAGTAGTGTTCAATCCTTCTAGTCAATAAATCCGACGATTTCGGCCCACCGAGAACCCGAAGAGAATCTTTGGTTGGAAAAGCAAGTGAGGTGGCGGCCTTCTTAGCCTTCCGAATCGCGTTTAGATCGCGGCCTTCAACCTGCGTAAAAAACTGACCGTGATTTTGGCAAAGTCCAACCGTAATTAAAGGTATATATCTCTCAGAGAAAGGCACGTGCGTGGTGTTGCCAAGCTGTTTGCCACAAGTAGGACAACAGGCATTCCCCTTCTCAAAGACTCGCCACTCTTTTCGGCCTCGTTTGACGGTTAACGTTGGATAGTAATGGTCGAGTCGTTTGTGACGTCCATCGGTTTCCTCTCTTAGAGTAAATGAATCAACCAGCAACGCTTCACCACAGTCACAGGATTTTCGAGCGCCATACAGCATAAACTGAAGTTCTGCGCTTCCAGCGCAATCGGGGCACCGTGTCTGGAAGTAAGGTCTCAACCCATTTTCCAATGCGCTTAAAAAATCCTGGAATACTAATTCTTTTTGTTCAAGGGATATTAGGGATAATGACGCACGAGCCTGCAACACCGGAATTGGATCGAGGTCACACCCGATTACATTTGCTCCCAGCCGAATAGCCTCATGCAGGGTCGTCCCCCCCCCCATCATTGGATCCAGGATGGTAATGCCTTCTAGACCACCCGCTGCGTAGTAATTGCGAAGGGAAGCGTCGGTCACTAACTGCTTCAGGATAAACCGAAATGTCGTGCCGGCTCTCCTTGCCCACCATTTGTGAAGATATGTGTTTGGTCGAAAAAGGTGTTTGTTAAAAGATTCGATATGAGCTAATTCATTGGCCTCTCGTTCAGGAAACGATTCATCAATAGGAACGCAAGACAAAGGTTTCCGCTGCTTCCGTTCGAGAGCATGGAAGCTCATCTCCATCTGAAGAGGTGACATTTTTATAACACTACTTGAGTGTATCGATCCACGCAAGGCGCGGGGATTTAACCCCGCCCTTGACCAAAGGGGATGCTCGCCCCCTTTGGAAACCCCATTTAATTGTGCCCGCCTCAAGAGGCGGGGTTAACATAGAATTTAACCTTGCAGGAGTCCCGAATGCCAGATAGCCATTACCGGTGATTGTTTTTTCCATTTCTATCCAATAGCCTACTGTTCGTGGATGTACTGCGTCGTGAAACAAACCGTACTCGTGAGCGTCATGAAGCGCTTTGGTCAAAGTAGAACTCTACGGTTCATCCTTAGTTCGGCTGTTTTCATCAGCTCACTGCTCAACTTTATCTCTTCCGCCCACGCCGCTTGCCGCGACTTGGACGTCGCGCGCGGACTGACTTCGCTAGCTTATGCGGCGGACGTTGACGCGACGATTCAATATTTCGGCCACAATTTTTTTCTGATCACGACCAGCAAGGGCACCCGCATCGTCGCCGATCCGTTGGGCCCCGGATGGTATCCCAACCCGAACGTCGCGGCAGACGTGGTCACGGTCGGCAAAGAGATGTTCAATCACAATGCCGTTCACATCGTGCGCGGCAATCCGCTCGTCTTGCGCGGCCTCAAAAACTACGGCGCTGATTGGAACAACGTCAGCACGACGGTCAAAGACACCCTTATTTACAACGTACCGATTCATCAGAACGCCAATTTCATTCAGGGTATTCACGGTTCCGCCTTTGTTTACGACTTGGGAACCTTGTGCATCGCCCACCTGGGAGATCTGAGCCAAAAATTGACGGAACAACAGATAAAATATTTCGGCAAAGTCGACATCGCGCTCACGCCCATCGGCGGCGGCCGCACCATGGGGCCGGAGCTGGCGAAAGAAGTCTTGACGCAGTTGAAGCCGAAAATCGCCATCCCCATGCACCACCGCGACAATCCCTACTTGATCAAACAGTTTACCAGCGGCATGAAGATGCAGATTGTGCGCTCCGACACGCTCGTGGTGAGCAAAAGTTCTCTGCCGCTGCCAACCGAGATCCGAGTCCTACAACCGCGCGGCGCGATGCACTACGAGTAACCCTAGCCACCATCGACATCGTACTCTTCGGACCGTTAATCCGGTCGATTTTTCTTGAATATCCAGCCTAGCTCAGCTACGGTCGGCAGCACATCAAGGGTGTGTAAACATGGAATGGTGGATCTGGCTTTTATTCGGGCTTTTGCTGCTGCTCGGCGAACTGCTCACGCCCGGCGGTTTTTACATTTTCTTTTTCGGCATCGGCGCCCTCGTCGTCGGCATGCTCGCCGGTTTGAATCTCGCCGGACCGGCTTGGTTGCAGTTTCTACTTTTCTCTCTCGTGTCGGTGCTCACGCTCTGGTTGTTTCGCGAGAAGCTCTTGCAGCTCACCCGATCAAGGATGACCCATGTCGTCGATAGCCTCATCGGCGAGAGCGCCATGGCCGTTGAAGAGATCGCGGCCAATGGCGTCGGCAAAGCAGAAGCACGCGGGACATCCTGGACCGCCCGCAACCTCGGCGATCAGGCGCTGGCGCGCGGCGCGCGCTGTCGAATAGAACGAGTTGAAGGCCTGACGATCTTCGTCCGTGCGGAGAACCTATAGAATGGAGATAGCCATGGGTGGATTCATCGTCGTCATCGTTCTGGCGTTGGTGGTCATCGTCATCGTCGCCAAGACCGCCGTCGTCGTGCCTCAACAAAGCGCCTTTGTGGTCGAACGCCTCGGCAAATTCAGCGGCACGCTCAGCGCCGGATTTCATATTCTCGTGCCCTTCTTCGATGTGATACGCTACAAACATTCGTTGAAAGAACAAGCCATCGACATACCGCCGCAGGTTTGTATCACCCGGGACAACGTTCAAGTGTCAGTCGACGGCGTGCTCTATCTCAAAGTTCTCAATGCCGAGCGCGCCTCCTACGGCATCGGCGATTACATTTTCGGCATCACCCAATTGGCGCAGACCACGCTGCGCAGCGAGCTTGGCAAGATCGAATTGGACCGCACCTTTGAGGAGCGCACCAATATCAACACCCAGGTTGTCAGCGAACTGGACAAAGCGTCGGACGCCTGGGGCATTAAAGTCATGCGCTACGAGATCAAGAACATCACTCCGCCCCATGACGTGCTCGCCGCCATGGAGAAGCAAATGCGCGCCGAACGGGAAAAGCGCGCGGTGATCCTAACCTCGGAAGGACAGAGAGACGCGGCGATCAACAGCGCCGAAGGCGATAAACAGCAGGTGATTAAAGCCTCTGAAGCAAATAAACAACAACAGATCAATGAAGCGGAAGGCGAAGCATCGGCAATCCTCGCTATCGCCGAAGCGACCGCCGCTGGAATAAGAAAAGTCGCCGAAGCGATCCAGCAACCGGGCGGATTTGAAGCGGTCCAGCTGCGCGTCGCAGAAAACTATTTGACGCAGTTCGGCAAGCTCGCGCAGGAAGGCAACACGCTGATCCTGCCGGCGACGTTGAGCGATGTCGGTTCCATGATCTCCTTAGCGATGAACGTCATCAAACAACAAAGCAACTCTTCCGGCGGCGCCGCCAAAGCGTAGCCAACGAATCTCACACGCCATATGCGGTGATTTGGGTATCGCGCAGGTTTGCAGCTAGCCATGAGGCACGATGAATGAGTTAAGAGTGAGCTCGTGCGCCGTTACTGTAAATCGGCTCGCCTCGCAAGCGAAATTGCGCCGCGCTCAGTGACCTGCTGATGCGCATGACTTTTCACCGGTTCGGTTTTAAAGATTTTCCCAGCGCGAGCAAAAACATCACGCTCTTGCCGGCTGCGTGGGGCGAGAAGAAATTCGTCACATCGTCATCGAAGAACGTAAGCCCGGAGGCGCTTAGCCGCTGGGCGTAGGCCGCGAGGTAGAGCTTCCCCGCCAAGATCGCCGCTTCCAGTTGCGCGGCGCGATAGCCGCGGTTGCCAAAACGCTCCAGAACAGCTTCAAGGTTGGTTAAAAAATAAACGTTGACGCTGCAATCGGCGGGAATCTCTTGGCCCAAACCGAGATAGCCCGCCTCGCGGCGAAAGTCGCCCTCTTTGAGTAACTCCAGCGCTCGCTCCGCGCGCCGATAAAAATAAGCGCCCGCCGGCAGCTCGTCGACCGCGTGAACGATCAAATAAATCGAATTGAGAGAATCTTTTGGGCCATTGAGGAAGTCGGCGGAAATACCGCGGCTCGCCCGGTCGAGCGCCGTCGAAAGCTCCGCCAAGCTAATTGATTGCTGAGCAAACTGGCGTGCCGAGCCGCGCCGCACGATCACTTCTTCGATCTTGTCCTGGGGTAGCGCGCCATCGTCTATCGGCTCAAGCGGAAATAAGCGTCCAGTTATTATTTCTTCGTCCCGCGCCGCACCGTCGATCCCTTCTCTACGCCAAGCCTCAACCTCCGCTTCAGTCGCTAAAGCAGACGCCAGATGCATTTCTCGCATCGCCGGATAAGCCACTTCGCTCTTGGACAACGGCACCGTCTCGAGGGCGAGCGGTTCCAACGGTAGCGCGGCCATAACCGCGAGATCGGCGCAATCACCGAGCGCGACGAGCGAAAGCGGCGCCTCCCGTTTGTCGTCCAATGCCAGGAGATCCCTTATGCTTTCGTCGACGAAACCGGCAACGACACATGCCGGAATGTTGCGCGCCGCCGCCGCTGCCAACAAATTGGCGAGCATGGTGCCGTTGTCCCAGAAGCAATGGCGATAGGCGCGCGACTGATACTTCCAGGCGTTGCGCCAAAATGTCGACGCCGAGATGACGATGCCGGGCGCCCTGGCGATCGCCGGCTCCGCGCCGCTGGCAGAGACGAGGTCGGCGCGAAAGTCGCCCTGGCGCAAGCACCGCAGCGCAAAATCGTGGGGACTGAAGTGATAAACTCCCGCGGCCAGGTCTTCGAGATCGCCGCAGACTAAATACAGATCGATGTGATAGAGCGCTCCCGTGCACGCCGCCGCGCGAAAGCCTATCTCACCGCCAGGGTAACTGCGGCGCCGGGTGATACCCGCGGAGAGAAAAAGCAGCGCTGCGAGATTTTCACGAGTTAGCTTCGTCGCGGCGCTGGGACTCGCGGGGAAAGCGGAGATAGCCGAGAGCGCCGGCATTGCCGAAGACGAAATCTCTGGGCTGAGCGCGATCGGCTCGAGTTTGGGATAGATCTTAAACGGCAGCGGCTGGTTCTGCCAATCGAGATAATGCGGATTGGCGCGGCTGCCCTGGTACGAATGTTTCGTGCCGTTGTGATACTCCCACGCGGCTTTTATCTCTCGGTTTTTCATGGCTGTGCTTTTACACTCTTATCAGACGGGAGCGACTCGCGCCAAGACGCCAAGCACGCCAAGTTCGGAACCGAACGATAGATATTTTTACAAACCAACTTCTTCATTTATTCCGACCTTTGCGACCCTGGCGTCTTTGCGCGAGATATTCCGATTTTCGGTTGCCACTGTGGCGCGCTAGGCTTTTCTTAGGCCCCTAGCCCGCACCGGCGCCGATCCGATAATCTCGCACTTGCGGAAAGCACAGAGCGACAGAACCGACGATTAAGAGAATTATCAGCGCGCCGGTCATAACCGAAAACTCTGCGCCGATCACGGCGGCGAGCGCGCCGGCTTGGAATTGGCCGAGCTGCGGACCGCTGTTGGTAAAGATACTATTGATCGACGACATGCGTCCGCGCAGATCGTCCGGGGTGCTGAGCTGGTTGATCGTCGAACGCAGAATCGCGCTGATGGTGTCGCCAATTCCGACGCCGACTAGCATAATTATCGACAGCCAAAAAACGTGCGAGTGCGCGAATCCGAGAAGACAGACGCCGTAGATTGCCACGCCGAACAGTATCCATTTCCCCGCTTGGCGCGCCGGCCCCCATGCGCTGAAGCCGAATGCGCCGATCAAAGAACCGGCGGCGCTGGCGGCGTAGAGAATTCCTAAACCTTGCGGCCCGACGGCGAGAATATCGCGCGCATAGATCGGATAAAGCGATCGGATCGTGCCGAATAAATTCGCGCCCAAGTCCATCATCAAAAACGGAAAGATCACCGCGTGATGCCAAACAAAGCGAAACCCGGCGCTTAGTGAACCTAAGGAGATCGTGCGCCAGCCGCCGTGGGCCGGCAACTGGACGCGAATCAGTGCCAGCGCCACAACCATGATAAGCCAAGACATCGCGTCGATAGCGTAGCAAATACTCGGGCCGGCGAACGCTAGGACAATTCCGGCAATGGACGGTCCGGCGATCGTCGCGATCTGGCGCTGGGTGCTCGAGATCGCCAAGGCGCGCGACAAATCTTCCGCCGGCACAAGATTGGTGACGATGGCGTGACGCGACGGCGCTTCCAGCGAGCTAAACAATGCCAAGAACACGGTGACCGCATAGAGCTTCAATGGCGTTATTCGCCCGGTCACCGTCAAAAGCGCCAGCGTGCCGGACACAAAAAACAAGCTCCCCTGGGTGATCATCATCAGTTTGCGCCGGTTCATCGCATCGGCGAGCAGACCGCCGAACAAAAGAATCACCATCTGCGGCACCGCGCGCACCAAGCCGATCAGGCCGATCTGTAGCGGCGAGTTGGTCAGCTCATAAATCTGCCAAGCCATCGCGACAGTGGTGAACTGGCTGCCGACACTGGAAAGCAACAAGCCAATCCAAAAGAGCCGAAAGTCCCGATGACGCAGCGGCGAGAAAAGTCTTCTGCTAGCCTGAGAAGTCATTGCCCTCGCTAAGCTAATAGCCGAAAGGGCAACCACAGGGGGGTTGCCCCTACAATTCCTATCCTTACTTTGCGTTCTCTGCGGTAAATTTTCCCGATTCCGAGTTGCTTCTCGGTTCGCGATCCTTGTACTACTGTCGCTGGGATTTTTCGCGGCGCGCGCTAATTAAACGAAGCCACTTCGCGGGCGGGGATTTAACCCCGCCGCCAATTGAATTAATTGCAAAGGGGATGCTCGCCCCCTTTGGAAACCCCACAATTTTGTGCCCGCCTCAAGAGGCGGGGTTAATATAGAATTTACGAGAGATGCCCATATACAGTTCCAGAGGACGGGTTCCAACCCACGCTACGATTCAGTTTTCTTTTTTGCGCCCTTTGCGTTGTTTGCGGCTAATTTCCGATTCGTCCTTCACTTCTGGCACGTCGGGCAATAATACGCGCTGCGGTTGCCGATGGCGACACGCTTGATCAGGCTCGGACAGCGGCGGCATTTCTCGCCGTCGCGGTCGTAAACTCTCAAGTGATTTTGAAACTCGCCCGACTTGTCGTCGGCATCGCGATAATCTGAAAAAGACGTGCCGCACCAGCGGATCGCGTCTTTAAGCAAGCGCGGGATCGCGCTGGCGATCGCCTGAACTTGCTGCCGCGTCAAACGATGCGCGCGTGTAGTCGGCTTGATACCCGTGAGCGATAAAATCTCGTTAGCGTAAATGTTGCCGAGGCCGGCGATAACCTGCTGATCCAATAGCAAATCCCGAATGCGCCGCTCCGAACGGCGGGTGAAACGGAAGAGAAAATCGCCGGTCAGATCGGCATCGAACGGATCGATCCCCAGCGAGCTTAATTGGGCTAGCTCGTGCAGCGATTCACGCCGGGTCACCAGCGACAAACCGAAACGGCGCGGGTCGTGGTAGCGTAGTTCCGTGCCGTCATCGAGGTCGACAACGATATGATCGTGCTTGCGCCGCGCCGTATTCGGCTCGACGCAAATCAATTTGCCAGACATGCCGAGATGAAACAACCAAACGAGATTCCCCGACAGCTGCAATAAAATATATTTCGCGCGCCGGTCGATCGCTTCGACGCGCCGGCCGGCTAACGATTGACACGACTTCTCATCCACCGGCACGCGCAACCGTGGTTCGAGAATTTGCACGCGCTTGATGGTTCGGCCCAACAGATGCGGCCGCAAGCTGCGGCAGACGGTTTCGACTTCGGGAAGCTCGGGCATGGCAATCAATTTTCGGAGGTCAGAAGATCGCTCTGCCCGATCGCGTGGGAAAGCTTGACGAAGTCATCGATAGTCAAGGTTTCACCGCGGCGTTTTGGATCTATACCTTGGGCAACTAAAAAATGATCGATTTCAAAACGTTCGCGTTTGAGCCAAGAAGTCATCGTGTTGCTCAATGTTTTACGCCGCTGGCCGAAGGCCGCGCGCACGAGGCCGCGCAAGTTCGCCATCTCACCTGCGCCAACTAACGGCTCGGCAAAGAGCTCGATCTTCAACACCGTCGAGCGCACTTTCGGCCGCGGAAAAAAAGCCTCCGGCGATACGTTAATTTTATCTGTGATGCGGCCATGGACCTGACACCAGATCGATAGCGTGCCGTAGTCTTTGGTTCCCGGCCCGCTGGCGATGCGATCGGCGACTTCTTTCTGTACCATCAAAACCAAAGTCGAGAAATGCTCCCGCCAGTCGAAAATACGAAACAATACCGGCGTCGAGATGCTGTAGGGCAGATTGCCGACGAGTTTGAGCTTAGTCTTCGGCAATATTTGCTCCAGCGAAACCTCCAGGATGTCGCCGTGGATGAGATGGAACTTCGATGCCGAAGAGAACTCGCTTTGGCGCAATCTTTCGACTAACGCATCGTCGACTTCCACGGCCCAGACTTTGCCGGCACGCTCGAGCAAGCGGCGCGTGAGAAAACCCAAGCCGGGACCGATCTCAAGAACTTGATCGGCCCGATCGAGATCAAGCATCCGAACGATCGACTCGATGACGTTTTCATGGATCAAGAAATTCTGCCCGCGGCTTTTCTTCGGGTGAAACTCCATTTCGCGCAGCGCCGCGCGCACTTCTTCGTAAAGGGTCACGGAACTCCCTAGTCTGAATTCTTCATAGGACGAGGGAAACTCTTAGCATTGTGTCGATCGAGGTGTGACCCTGGAGGAACGAAGGCACCAGCGCGAATGTTTGATTTTGTGGTTGGCGCTCGGCACGATGTTTGACCTTTTCGCTGCTGATCTCATGAGCAACTCGCCGCGCTTGCAGCGTCAAGGCGCAACTGCTTTGCCTACGTTCCGGAAGGGTTGCACCTCGATCGCTGTTTTACCGCGAATAATCCAGGCTAGCACCTTGAACGATTGAAACTTTGAACCAAACTAAAGCGTCAGATCCGCATCGGCGTTGAGACGAAAATCATCGCGCCGGCCGCGCTCTAGCCAATGATTGCCGGTGAGCGCGATCATCGCCGCGTTGTCGGTGCAGAATTTGGGTGCGGGGCAGAAAACTTGCAACCCTTCCGCTTCGGCTCTTTCTTTCATCTTGGCGCGCAAGCGGCTATTGGCGGCCACGCCGCCAGACAATACGATGCGGCCGATGGCATTCGCCGTGGCGGCTTTGATCGTCGGGTTGACCAACATGTCGACCACGGCTTCCTGAAAACTTGCCGCGATATCGGCCTGGTGATTTTTCCAACGCTCTTCGCCCTCGGCTTTTAAATAATGCCAAACGGAGGTCTTGATGCCGCTGAAACTAAACTCGTAGGCGGACTTCTTGAGTTTGGCGCGCGGAAACCGAACCGCCTTCGGATTGCCGCTCTTGGCCAGATTGTCGATGGGCCGACCGCCGGGATAGCCAAGCCCCATCATCTTCGCCACCTTGTCGTAAGCTTCGCCAGCGGCATCGTCGCGCGTGCCGCCGAGAAATAGATAATCACCGACGCCGCGCACTGAGTACAATAACGTATGGCCGCCCGAGGCGAGCAGCGCGATGTAGGGAAATGCCACGTCGTACTCAAGGTGAATCGCCAGCAAATGCGCTTCCAAGTGGTTGACGCCGACGTAGGGAATCCCGGTGCGAAACGACATCCCTTTGACCAAGGAAAGTCCGACCAGCAGCGATCCGACAAGGCCAGGACCGTAGGTCACCGCGATACCGTCGATATCTTTCAACGTCACTCCAGCATTTTTGAGCGCGCCGTCGACGATCGGCAGCACCGACTGAATATGCTGGCGCGACGCCAGCTCCGGCACCACGCCGCCGTAGGGGCCGTGCACTTGATCCTGCGACGAGACGATGTTGGAGAGAATCGTCCGCCCGTCCTTGAGCACCGCGGCGGCGGTGTCGTCGCACGAACTTTCCACACCGAGAACTAACATTGCGAGAGAAATCTCACTTGGTCGCAGGTTGGGCGGATTGCGGTTCGGCTTGCATGCGTGCGAGCGCATCGCCGGCGGTGCGGTTGCCGGAATTTAAACGCACCGCTTGGTTGTAGCTCGCCTCAGCTTTTTGCACTTGTCCCTGGGCGCGCAAGTTGTCCCCGCGCAAGGCATACACTTCAGCTAGCCAAAAGGGCTCGGCGCCGAGGCGCGACTCAGCGATGTCAAGGAAGTTGAGCGATTCGCGATGGCGCCCCAGGCGATATTGCGCCTTCGCCAAATAGAAGTAGCCATAGCCATTGGTCGAGTCGATGACGATGGTCTTTTCCAAACTGGAGAGCGCCTTTGCCGGATCGCCGGCATCGAGGATTTTTCTGCCCTCATCGGTAAGCCGCAAAGAAGCTGCGCGTTGCGGTGACGTGCCCGCTGTAATCTTAGCCAATAACGAACTATCGTCGGGGAGCGGCGGCGGCAGCGCTGGCGTCGCTTCCGCCGCCGCGCGTGATTCGCTCACGCTCGCTTGGCGCGTCGAATCTTTCGCGTCCTTGGTTGGCGCCGGGCTTAGCGTCGTGGTGCGAATGTCCTGCTCGCGAATTTTGCTATCCTGTACCAACGGCTTACGGGCGGGCTCTATCGCGGCTGGCGCAGGCGGCGGTATGGGCGCCGGAGCGGGCGCGGCGCTAGGAGCAGGAGTTGAGCTACTGCTACTGCTTGGCGGCACCGGTATACGATAGACCCGTTGCGGCGCGCAGCTGTAGAGCAAGCTTACCAGCATCGCACCGCCAAGGATCGCTCGATGATGGTTTGACGCGATGATCATGTAATTTTAATTCTCACAGCGCTTCAGCTGCCGATTTCGTCGCTGTCGGTGGACAGGGCTCGCCGACGGGTTCGCCTTCGCGAGTGAACGGGCCGCATTTACTGCTCGGAGCTTCGTCGGTTTCAACTCTGATCGGCGGTCCGACGAAATCCGTTACCGGCATGCTCGCCGTGGCGTTCTTCATGAACTCCGTCCAAATCGGCAGCGCCGCTTCCGCGCCTGACAAACCGATTTTCCTTGGCCCGTCGAAACCGACCCAAACCACTGCGAGTAAATCCGGCGTGTAACCGACGAACCAAGCATCTTTGTAATCGTTAGTCGTGCCGGTTTTGCCGGCCGCCGGCCGGGTAAATCCCCAGCGCCGCGCCATCGATCCGGTGCCGCGGTCGAGCACGCCCTTAAGCAACATATTCATCGCGTAGGCTAACTGCGGACTGATCACTTGTTCCGGCTTAACGTCGCGTCTTTCGAGAATTTTAGCGCTTTGATCCACCACTTGCTTCACCGCCAACGGGCGAGTGCGCGCGCCACCGTTGGCCAGAGTCGAGAACGCCACGGCGACTTCGAGCGGCGTAACTTCCACCGCGCCCAACGACAACGCCGGCACCGCGGGTAACGAGCTCTGAATGCCCAGCCGGTGCGCCACGTCGCGCACGCGCCGGATACCGACATCCTGCGCCAACCGCGCGGTGGCGGAATTGAGCGAGCTCTCCAACGCCCGGCGCAGCGTCACCGCGCCATAATATTCGTTGTTATAATTATGCGGCTGCCACTCCTGGCGATCGTAAGTCCAGGTGAATTGACTGTCATTGATCACGGTGTCAGGGGAATACTTTATGCCACTCTCCCCGCCGTGCATCAGAGCCGCCAAGTAAACGAAGGGTTTGAAAACCGATCCCGGTTGGCGCTTCGCCTGAAAGACTCGGTTGAATTGAGACTTGCCGTAATTTCGACCGCCGACCATCGCCTTAATCTCACCGGTCTGCGGCCGCATGACCACGATCGCGCCTTCCAGGCCGCCGTCCTCTTCGCCCTTGCGCTTGAGCGCGGTATGAGAGGCTTCGAGTTTTTTCAGTCCCTCTACCAACGCGCGCTCCGCCATTCTTTGGAGCTGCAAGTCGAGACTGCTAAAAATCCGCAGCCCTTCTTTGTTGAGCACGGCGGTCGAATAGTTTTCATCAAGCTCGCGACGCAGATAATCGACGTAGA
Organism: Deltaproteobacteria bacterium; assembly: GCA_016844625.1. Lineage (GTDB taxonomy): Bacteria > Desulfobacterota > Binatia > UBA9968 > UBA9968 > DP-20. Next base: position 7,294 of record JAERMN010000022.1, on the reverse strand, counting down.
AAGGCCCTTCGTTAGTGACCTTCACTAACAAACGTTGCGGCAGTTTCTCTATCAACGCGGCGTCGTACTGCTTGCCGGTAATAATTTTGTCGTCGAGCAGCTTGGCGAGCACGACGTTGCGCCGTTTGGTCGCAGCGTCGGCGCTCTTGTACGGCGACAAACGGTTCGGCGCGCGGATCAGGCCGGCCAAGAGTGCCATCTCGCCGACGGTTAGGTCCGTGAGCGGCTTTGAAAAATAAAACTGTGCCGCTTCCCAAACGCCAAAAATTCCCTGCGAGCCTCTTTGACCCAGATAAATCTCATTGAGATAATTCTCCAGAATTGTTTGTTTGGAATACTTCCGCTCGGCGATCAGCGCCATCATCGCTTCGAGAATCTTACGGCTGAACTTCCGTTCATCGGAAAGAAAAAAATTCTTCATCAATTGCTGGGTCAAAGTGCTGCCGCCCTGCTGAAAACTGAGGCTGCGGAGATTCACCCACATGGCGCGCAGAATGCCGATTGGGTCGATGCCAAAGTGGTGATAAAAGCGCTCGTCTTCGACAGCCAGGATGGTCTTGACGACCAGCTCCGGCACTTCGGCCAACTTGACGACCCGGCGCTCTTGCCAAATGCGCTCATAGAGGCCGGTGATCAATTCGGGCTCAAGCTCGAGCGAAAACAGCGCTTTGCCTTCCGCGAGGTTTTCGATTGTGGCGATGGCATTGCCCTGCAAGGAAATGCGCACTGGCATGCCTTTGAATTTTTCCGTGGGCGTGTCGAAGTCGTGCAGGAAGATTTCAATGACGCCTGCTTTCGCCGCGATCCGGTACTCACCCTTGGCCTTAGGCGCAACTTGCGTTTCAAAATAACCAAGGCGATGGAGTTTTTCGGCGAGGTCTTGGGAGCGGACAGTGGCGCCGACATAGAGGAAGTAGCTGTCGGAATAGATTTTTGACGGGAAGACCCATTTCCGTCCGTCAAACTTTTCGACGACTTTGTCTTCGAGCTGCTTAAGATACCACGCGCCGAAAACAAGGCCGCTGGAGGTGACGATGAGAAGCGCAACCAGTGAGATGCTGAAAATTCGAAGTTTGGACTTTATCAAACCCAATGCCTCAAATGGAATTTAATCTTCGCGCAGAACGGTGGCAAAAGCAACAAAACGAGGCCGGAAGGGTTGGCCCTCCCGTTCCTCGCCTTGCAACAAATGCCTCGAATGAAAGAATAACTATCGTTGCGGCTTTAATGCCAAGAACAAAGTGCTTTCACCGCGCCGCACCAGGAACAACACGCCGCGTCCTTTGCGCGCCGCGGCCAGCGCTTTTTTGTAGTCGTCAAGACTCTTGACTGCCTTGCGGTCAACTTCCAAAATAACGTCGCCGCGACGAATACCCGCCTCTTCCGCCGCACTGCCTTGTTCCACCGCGGCGACGACCACGCCATCGGCTTTTTCCAAGCCCAAATTCTCCGCCATCTGCGGCGTGAGCCGCTGCACCGTCAACCCTAACTCGCCCTTTTCCGGAGCCGAGGCAACGACCTCTTCGTCTTTGAGCTCGCCGACGGCGACATTCAAGAAAATTTCCTTCTTGTCGCGCAGCACTTTCATCCTGACCTTTTTGTCGACCAGCGTGCGCGCGACGATGATCGGCAGATCGCCCGAATCTTTGACCGGGTTACCGTCGAACTCGACGATTACGTCGCCCACTTTCACGCCGGCCTTTTCGGCGGGACCATCTTTAGACACGTTGGCGACCAAAGCGCCGTTGGCTTTGTCCATGCCCAGGCTATCCGCGATTTCCGGCGTTACCTTTTGAATCAACACACCAAGAAAACCGCGGGTGATTTTGCCTTTACCGCGCAGTTGCGGCAGCAGCTCTTTGACCAGATTGATCGGAATCGCGAAGCCGATGCCGATATTGCCGCCGGTGCGGCTAAATATCGCGGTGTTAATTCCGATCACTTCGCCGAGTAGATTGATCAACGGCCCGCCGGAGTTGCCGGGATTGATCGATGCATCGGTTTGAATAAAATTGTCATAAGGTCCCTGGGTAATATTATGCCGCCCTTTGGCGCTCACAATCCCCGACGTGACGGTGCCGTCCAAACCGAACGGATTGCCGATCGCCATCACCCATTCACCGACCTCGAGACGATCTGAATCACCAAAACTCGCTGCGGGAAGGCTCGTTTTGGCGTTGATCTTGATCACTGCAATATCGGTTTTCGCATCGCGGCCGACGACTTTGGCTTCGTAATCCTGCTCATCCCCTGAGAGCTTGACGACGATCTTGCTGGCGTTCTCGACGACGTGATTGTTGGTCAAAATCGAACCGTCGGCGTCGATAATAAAGCCTGATCCGAGACTTCGCTGGCGCTGTGGTCCGCGCGGCGCCGGTCCGCCGAAGAAACGTTTCCAGAAGTCGTTGAAGGGATCGTCCTCGCCGCCGCCAAACGGACTGCCAAATTCTTGCGAGCCGCGTCCTTCGCTCACCTGTGTCGTGGAAATGTTTACGACGATCGGTTTTAGCTTCTTCGCCAGATTGACGAAATCCGGTAAGCCGCCCGCAAGCCGCGATTCGCCGACGCCCGCCTCGCCCATGAAATTCACTGCGCGACTGGGCGAGAGCCAATTCAAACTGCCGCTGATACCGAGCCCGATCACGAGAGCAACCAGGGCAACGATCACCGCCCCCTTGAAGCTCACGTTACCGCTCCCCTTTTTATTCTCATCCATCCAAAGGCTCCTATCGTTTCTTGACGGCTTCGACGTATTTCATGCGTAGATCGAAGAGAATATCTTCCATCAACTGGTCTTCGTTGGAATTCAAATTGCCGCGCGTCTTTTCTCGCAGCGTGGCAAGTAAATCGATCATCTGCTTCGCCGCCGGCACGTCAGTTTCGACCTTACCGCTGAGCGGGCTCGGAACCTCGCCAAGATGCATCAAGGTTTGGGTGCTTAGGCTGATGACGAAAGTAGAAAAATTGATTTCTGGCAACGGCTCGGAATGCGCTTCGTGAGCATGACCGTCTTGTGCTTCACTGGCTGCCGAAGCTGGCGCAGTTTCAATCGGTGACTCAGCGGTATCCGGCCGAGCCTCGCCCGTCTCCGGTGAAAATCGGCGGCGGTCCCGAACGGTAAATCCTTTGCCTTGTGTTTTCCCTTCTTCGCTAGCCATTGCCAAACTCCAACATCGACAGGAAACAAGCCTAGGAATCGCACCCAGCCCGATCGCAGCGACGACCGAGGCTGCGCCCAACGTTGATTTCATTCTGACTTGAGCCAAGCACAAGATTCGTGTGTCTAAACAGCGGCTTTGAACAAGCTCTTTGACGCTAAATCCACTCGAAAATCGTCATCAAACTCTAATCCCTGCCCCCTACCTTGTCAAGGTAGCGGCTCTCTCGGTGGGTCAACAGGTTTGCGATGACTTCAATTATCTTCTCAGGATAGAGCTCGGTTAGGCAAGCGCGGTGCGGACAACTCTTCATCGTCACCTCGGAACAGGGCGAACAATCGATAGCGCGACTGACAACGCTGACGCGCTTGCCACGCGGCGCCCACTGGCGCGGATCGCTAGGGCCGAACAACGCGACCGTCGGAACTCCTAGCGCCGCCGCCAGGTGCGTGATACCGCTATCATTGCCAAGAAAAGCGTCACTGGCATCGAGCAACGCGACGGCCTGCGACAAACTTAAACCGCTGGCAACGAGACCATACTCACCCAACCGATCCACGCCGCCCCGTTCCTGCTCGACCGGACCGAGAAGCAAGACCACCACACCGCCCATGCGTTCACGCCACCACCTGGTCACTTTAAGGAAAAATGTTTCTGGCCAATTTTTCTCGCGCGCACCACTGCCCGGCGCGACGACCAAAACCCTGCGCTGGGAAAGCGAATGTCTGGCCCAGAAACTTTCCCGCCACGCAATCGCGTCAGCGCGCGGCAAGATCGTCGGCTCTCTACTATTACACTCCTGTGCTGAAATACAGCGCAGGTAATAATCGGCCTGATGCATGATCCTGCCCACCGGACGAAACGGAAAAATATTGGCGCGACCGTTGCTCACCGCTTGCAGTTGTTTGACGAACTCAGGTTGCTGGCTTCCCATCCATGAAAAGACGGCAGCATAATCGCGAAAATAATTTATCACTTCGCCATCTTGGTCGGCGCCGGCAACGAAGAGACGGCTGATCTCGGCACTCTCCACAGAATGAACCGTCACGGTGGCGCGGACGATCTCGGCAAATTCGCCATGGGCATAAAGATCGACTTGAGCGCATCGCGAAATATTTTGCAGCGCCGGTAAAAAGCAAACGAAGTCGCCGAGTGCGCCGGGAAAGATCACGCACACCCTGGAGAAAGCCGCGTTGGCAACGGTCCGATCGAGCGATTTCATTGACAATACCAGAGCGAAACTATAGCATTCGAGGGACGTCATTTCGAACTTTATTCCGATCTTAAGAAAGTCGAGAAAGTCGTGGCTAGCTTGAATGGTGCGCGCTCGGTGCTCGATCTAATCGGCTCCACCCCTGTGGTTAAACTCCGCGCTGTCACCGACCAGAACGACGCGGAAGTGTCTGTTTGAACATGATCGAGACCGCCGAGCGCCAAGGCAAACTCAAACCCGGCGCGACGATCGTCGAACCGACCAGCGGCAATACCGGCATCGGTCTCGCCTTGATAGCAGCCATCAAAGGTTACCGGGTGATTCTGACCATGCCTGACACCATGAGCGAAGAGCGCCGCAGTCTCTTGTCCGCTTACGGCGCGCATCTCGTCTTGACGCCAGATACCAAGGGAATGGGCGGCGCGATCCATAAAGCCGAGGAACTCCTACAGGCGAATCCCGACTACTTCATGCCGCAACAGTTCAATAATCCCGCCAATCCCGAAACACACCGCAAGACCACCGCTCAAGAATTGCTCAAGCAGTTTAAACGCATCGACGCCTTCGTCGCCGGCGTGGGCACTGGCGGCACGATCACCGGCGTCGGTGAAGTACTCAAAGATAAGATGAAGGACGTGCGTATCTGCGCCGTCGAGCCGGCGGCATCTGCGGTGATCTCCGGCGGCGAACCGGGCTATCATAAGATCCAAGGTATTGGCGCGGGATTCATCCCCGCGGTTCTTAACCGGGGTGTTATCGATGAAATCATTCAGGTGAGCGACGCCGAAGCGACGACCTACGCGCGCCGCTTAGCCGCCGAGGAAGGACTGCTGGTTGGCATCTCGTCGGGCGCCGCCTGCTGCGCGGCGTTGAAAATCGCCAAGACGATAGGCAAAGGTCAGGTCGTCGTAGTGATTTTCCCCGACAAGGGCGAGCACTATTTAAGCACGGACCTATTTAACAATAAGCAATGGATGCAAAGTACGAAAACCTAATCCGCATCCTCTCGGAATCCGATCGGTTGCTCGTGGCATTTTCCGCCGGAGTCGATTCGACATTTCTGCTCAAAGCGGCGAATTTGGCGCTTGGCGCGCGGGCTATTGCGCTAACGGCTTCCTCGCCGTCCTTGCCCCCCGGCGAGCTCGATGACGCCAAAGAGTTTGTCAACAGTCTCGGTTGTCGCCACATCGTTCTCGATTCGAATGAATTAGCGAATCCGTCCTATAACCAAAATCCGGTTAACCGCTGCTTTTTCTGCAAGGACGAACTGTATCGTATCTGCCGGGCGGAGGCGGATAAATTGGGCGTAACGATCATCGTCGACGGCACAAACCTCGATGACCTTAAAGATCATCGTCCGGGCCTGCAAGCCGCCAACGAGTGGGGCGTGCGCCATCCGTTAGTCGAAGCCGAGATGACCAAGGACGACATTCGCCGCTACAGCCGCGAACTCGAACTACCGACCTGGGACAAACCGTCGAGTCCGTGCCTCTCATCGCGCTTCCCCTATGGCACCGCAATCAACCTCGAACGCTTAACCCAAATCGGCTCCTGCGAAGTGTATATGAAGGAACTTCGCTTCCGCGAGTTTCGCGTGCGCTACCACGGCGACCTCGCGCGCATCGAAGTCGGCCAGAGCGAAATCGACCGGCTTTTTGAGAAAACCACGCGCGACGCGATCGTGAAAAGATTTAAAGAGGTTGGATTTAATTACGTCAGCCTGGATTTACAGGGTTTTCGCAGCGGCAGTTTGAACGAAACTTTGCAAAAAAAGGCGCTCTAAGGCACCCGCCCTTCGCGGATCATCATTTCGGCAAGCCAGACATCTTCCGGCAAGGTTATCTTGAAATTGGTCCGTTCGCCTTCCAGAACATAAACCGGCTTGCCGAAACGCTCGACGACCATGGCATCGTCAGTAGCTTCTAGTCCGTTCTTTTCCGCCGCTTCATGTGCTGCGACAATCAGTTCTCGTTTAAAAACTTGTGGTGTTTGAATCTCCCATAACGCACCGCGGTGCGGTGTGCTGTGAATCAGTCGACCGCTGCCGACGACTTTAATCGTATCGCGCACGGGTAAGCCAGCCACAACTGCGTCCTTTTTCACAGCCGCTTCAATCAATCGGTCGATCAATGCAACCGATACAAACGGGCGGGCACCATCGTGAATCATGACCATGTCGGTTTCGGCGCCAATTTTTTCCAATCCCCGTTTCGCTGACTGCTGACGGGTCGCCCCACCGCTCTGCAACACACATGGACGACTGCGTAATACCGAATCCGCCCGCAGCATCGCGTTGCAGCGCTCAAATTCATTTCCGGCAACCACCAAGATTACTTTCGCGACGGTCCTAGCCGCAAAGATTCGGTCTAACGTGCGTAGCACCAACGGCCGACCCGCGATGGGCAGATAGGCCTTAGAGACGGCGCCGCCGATTCGCCGGCCGGCACCGGCGGCAAGGACAATTGCGGTTACAAGCATGGGGAGTCAAAATAAAAAAAGCCGAGAGATCGCTCTCGGCTTTTCAACATTATCGATTAACAAACCCTCTTTAGTGGGTAAAGATATGGCGCAGCTCTTCCATAATCTTTTCCTCAGAGTGAGAACGCGCGATCGACAGTTCCTTGACCAACAAATTGCGCGCCGTATCCAGCATCTTTCGTTCACCGAAGGACAATTCTTTGCCGCCTTTGAGCACGAAGAGGTCGCGTAACACTTTGGCAATTTCAAGAATCGACCCGGTCTTAATTTTGTCGGTATATTCCCGATAACGGCGGTTCCAGGTTTGCTGATCGGGTTCGACTTTTTTCTGACGGAGCACTTTGTAAACTTTGGTAACCATGGCTCGATCGATAATCTTTCGAAGCCCAACCGAATCCACGTTCTCGATAGGAATCATGATCTTCATATCGGTCTCAAGAATTCG
>JAERMN010000243.1 GCA_016844625.1 Deltaproteobacteria bacterium | reverse complement strand
GGTGCTGCGGATGCTGATGGAGATCGGCTCTAAGGACAAGGTTCCTGAGTTTCTCAAACAGGTCAAAGGCGGCTCGGGGCGCCTGATGGGTTTCGGTCATAGAGTCTACAAGAACTACGATCCGCGCGCGCGCATCATCAAGCAGATCGCCGATCAGGTATTCGAGGTGACCGGACGCAATCCGCTGCTCGATATCGCGCTCGAACTTGAACGCATTGCGCTGTCCGACGATTATTTTATCAAGCGCAAGCTTTATCCCAACGTCGATTTCTATTCCGGCTTGATCTATCAGTCGATGGGATTGCCGATGGATATGTTTCCGGTGCTGTTTGCCATAGCGCGAACTTCAGGTTGGATCGCGCAGTGGGAAGAGATGTTAACCGATCCGGAGCAGAAACTGGCAAGGCCGAAGCAAGTCTATCTGGGCGCTGGCATTCGCGACTACGTGGCGATGGATAAACGCAAATAGATTTTAGCGCAAGGTCGAGCGAATAACGTCCAACAAAATTTTTATCTGTTGACCGATCTGGAGGCGCGGCGTGGTCAGGCCGTTTAACTGCATTAGCGTTGTCACGGCTTGACCGTAGCGGCGCGCAATCGAGAAGAGCGTCTCACCTCGTTTGACTTCATGGGTAACGACTTTGGCGGATTCCGTTTCAACCCCACCCTCCAGCATGTTGTTGGCTTTGGCAAAAACCAGTGCCTTTCCGACCGGCACGCGAACCGAATAGCCTTTCTCCCCGGGCGGAGTCAGATTTTTCAGCAGAGCCGGGTTGAGATCCTTGATCGTCACGACATCCGACTCGGCCATTTCCGCCAATGCGCTTATTTTAAGTAACCCTTGGGCGTCGACTTCGTCGAATTCTACGGGCTCTTCGTAGCGAATATTGTTGAAGCCATACTTTTTGGGATCGCTGGCGATCAGCGAGACCGCGACGAACTTGGGCACGAAGTTTAGCGTCTCTCGGCTCAGCTGATCTTTTTGCTTCATGCCCCAGAAATCGCTCGCCTTGCTGGTTTTTAGCGCCTTGTTGATGATGCCCGGACCGGCGTTGTAGGCGGCGGTTACCAGGAACCAACGGCCATAATAACTATGCAGCTCTTTAAGATACGCGGCGGCTGCGCGCGTGGACTTGGTCGGATCGCGCCGCTCATCGACCCAGTCGTCGATCCTGAGGCCGTATTGGCGTGCGGTGGCGGGCACGAACTGCCAGAGTCCGACCGCGCCAACCGGTGACGTCGCGCTGACACTGAATTCACTTTCGACTAGCGCCAGATAGCCGAGCTCCTCCGGCAGCCCCTCTTCGCTCAACACCTTGGAAATCATCGGCATGAATTTGCCCGAGCGAGCGAGCGCGGTTTGGAGTTGGTCTTTGGCGGTGGTGGTGTAGTGCTGAATGTATTGGCGCACCTTTGGATTTGCGATCACCTGCTTGGAAAACTGCAGGCGGCGCCGTTCTTTGGGCTGCTCCACCGCTTTGTTGAGATCCTTTTCCAGCAAATCCAATAGCTGGTTATCGGAGCTGCGCTTGGCTGCGGCTTGCGCCGTCGATGGCGATGGTGCCGGTGGAGTTTTCGCGTGAGTTTCTATCGGGTCGTTCCAGCGTTCGAAGGACTTGAGCACATGCGCCGGAATTTCTTGGCGAACGGTCGGAAGCGGCTCGGTTTCTTTCGCGACAGCAGGTTCGACGGCGGCGCCGGCCGCTGATTCTAGCACTGGCGAAGTGATGACAATGGAGTTTGAAGTTATCGTTAGCGAAGTGCGCGATGGTGCAGTGACGAGCGCCGCGGGGGCTGATCGATTGTACAAACGATCCGTGCTCGAACAGCCGACGATTCCAAGAAATGCCAATAAGATCAGTAAACGCTCTCTATTTGCTGACATAAAAGAACCCGCGGACCCGCGGATGATATAAAAGTTAGCTCCCGCGCGCAACCCCTGTATGAGACGAGACAGTTAAGGCCTTAACGATTTCGTAATGGCTCGGCGCGAAAAAAACTCCGTGGCAAAATTATTTTTGCGCGGCGTGTTTGCCGCTCGAACTTCCGCTTCCGTTGGTCACATCCGAAAGTGTGACGAAGTCGCGATTCGTAGCTGAATGTCAACGTCGCGTTCTGTTCGATAGCGGCGCCGGCTTCAATGCCGCGACAAATTTACATGCGGCGACAAATTTACTTGACAACCTGTCATCGAAGCCACTAGATTCCAAACCGTTTCAAAATAATTCTATGAAAACTTCGGCGCGCTGTGTTGCCATTACAAGTTTCTTGGAGGTCTCGATGCAGGCGAAGGTGATCGTGTTTATTTATTGATGAAAGAGCGCAAAGTACGTAAGAACATTTGGCGAAATGTTTTGAGTTCAGTTGGAGTGTTGACGTTCAGTAGCTGCAATTCTAAAACCGTACAGCGCTATTAGACTGAATTTGCAACAAACCGGAGGAATTTATGGCAAAGAAAATTCGCGAGTTCATGACGCATCGAGAACCGGCGGAGCATATTTGGATGGAGCGTGACGAGAGCGCGGTGATCGGCACGGCGCGCATGGGGCAAAGGATGGTGCCGCATATTCGCCCGTTCGATCTGTTGCGCAGCACGCCGCTGTCCGGCAATCGTGCGCGGGCGACGATCTTCGAAGGCGACGCGCTGCGCGTGGCGACGGAATATGTCGCCGGGCGCGAGGCCCAGCTCACCCGCGCGGCGGATTATGACATCGCTTATTTACAATTCTGCGGGCGCTCGAAGATTGAGAGCGAAAGCGGCATCGTCGAAGTGGAACCCGGTGAGATCGTGCTGGTTCCTTCCGCCATTTCGCATCGCACCACGGGCACGGATGAATGCTTGCGCGTGCGCGTGGCAACGCAGGAAGCCGTCACCGAAGGCGTCGATCCGGAGAAGCCGACGACGCAGAACAAGTTCAGCGTCAAACCTTCGGAGCCGATTGGCGCGACGAATGGCTACGCCGAGTCTGCCAGTGACGGGCCGGTGCTGGAACATATTAGTTTCTGGGACCCGCAGTCCGATCTCTGGGTTGAGCGCGATGTCGCGGCGCTGATCGGTTGCAAGCGCGAAGGCGGCCGGCCGGTGCGGAAGCTAAGCGCGTTTAATTATTTCACCGGCATGACCGGCAAAGGCGGGGCGCGCGCGCCGGTGCTCTACAACGGCAAGGAGTTTCGCATCGATGTTTACAATCTCGAGGAAGAGCAGAACGGTTTTCATCGCGGCTGCGACGAGGACGAGATCTGGTTTCAGTTCCGCGGCCATTCGCTGAACCACACCGAATGGGGCGCCATGGAACTCGACGCCGGGCAGATGTCCTACATTCCGCGCGGCGTCGCCCACCGCATCACCGGCAGCCCCGGGTTTCTCCGCATGGTGCTCTACAGCCGCAAGCTGGTGCATCCCAAGGCATTCAATAACGTCTCGGAGCGCGCGACCCGCTTCGACGTGCAGTAGACAATCTGTTGTTGGGCAGGGTAGGGAAAGACTTCCCACCACGAAAGCACGAAGAGCGCGAAGTGCGGATAAATAGTTTCCAAAACCTTCGTGTCCTTCGTGCCTTCGTGGTGAAAACAACTATTCAAATGGAGGTAGAATGATTGGCGGCAAGCCAAGAGTTAGCGATCTCGTCATCGGCGCGCGCAATATGATTGAGGCTGCCGATGTGCGGCCGGGGGATTCGGTGCTCTTGCTCGCTGACCGGTCGAGCGACGGCGATTCCATCGACGCGCTCGCGGCGGCGTTGCGCTTGCATGGCGCGACGCCGATGGAATTCATCGTCGAGCCGATTCTCCGCTATGGCGATGTGCCAGAGGCGGCACTGCGTGCGATGGCAGCCGTCGATGTCGTCGTGTGGGTGTGGCCGGTGTTTCTTAACGGCTCGACCAACTATCGCGAGCGCTTGCGCACGCCGAAGGAAGGCGACGCCGGTGCGCCGACGGAACGGGTGAAGCCATACAAGATCTATTTCGAAGGCTGGCCCGGTCTGCTCGCGACCGATTACGCGCGCTTTCCCAACGAGCTGCTCTGGACGATTGCGCGAAAAGTGAAAGCGATTGTTGCCGCCGGCTCGAAAGTCACGATCAGTGGACCGAACGGCACCAAGCTGGTCGCGGAATACGACAACAAAAGAATCTATGCGATGCAGACCAAACCGGGCGAACCCGCGGGACGATGTCATTTCCCCTGGGGCCGCTGCGGCGTTTACAACGGCTCCGGCACGGCGAATGGCACGGTGCAGCTCGATTGCGCGCAGGGCGTGCCCGGAATGCTTAGCGAGCCGATGGTTTGGACGATCAAGGACGCAAAAGTTGCCGGCGTCGACGGCGGCGGCGATATCGGATTGGAGTGCAAGCGGCTTTTCAAAGCGATGCCCGGCAGCGACTTCTTCACCGAAGTCATGTTCGGTTATCATCCGAAAGCGTCGACGGAACGAGGCATCCAAGATCCCATGCACTGGGAAATACTCAGCCGCTATCCTTGGGTCGGTTTGGGCACGTCGCGCAAAGAACTCACTTACCGCCATGTCGACGGTGGCTGCATGCAGTCCAATCTTGCGATTGACGGTCGGGTGCTGGTCGATTTCGGCGGCCGGCTGACGATTCTCGACGATCCCGATATTCGCGCGGCGGCAGCGCGTTACGGCGATCCTGATTTCTTGCTATCGACACTGTCGCACGAAGGCTCGGCACTGGGCGGACTTTGGTAGTCGCGGGGACGAGCCGCAAAGAACGCATGGTAGGGGCGCGATTCATCGCGCCCTCGGACGTAAAATGGGGATGATTTAGCCGCAAAGAACGCAAAAGGCGCAAAGAAGAATGAAGTTGAGATTCGTCTTATTTATCCTATTGGGCGTATTCTTTTTGCCAGTGAGGTCCGGCGTTTCCTACGCGCAGCAGTCTTGGCAAGCGGAGTGGGACAAGACCGTCGCGGATGCAAAGAGAGAGGGCAAGGTCGTGGTCGGTCTGCCGCCGAGCGCGGCGTTGCGGCGTGAGCTTGAGCCGGCGTTTAAGGCGCGCTTCGGTTTCGAGATGGAAGTGTTTGCCGCTACCGGGCCGCAGATCGCCAATCGTGTGGTCACCGAGGGCAAAGCCGGCATGCGTTACCTCGATACTTTTATTTTCGGCTCGTGCACCGGCGTGCCGCTGATCAAGAGCGGTTTGTTCGATCCGGCGGAAAATTATTTCATTGTTCCCGAGGTCAAGGACGCAAAAAATTGGTGCGGCGGCCATGTCTTCATGGACAACGTCGCCAACACGCGGCTGTTTTATTCTTTTATCTCGACCAAAAGCACTGAAGGCTTTTGGCACAACACGACGCTGGTGAAGGCTGAGGAGCTGCGCTCGCTCGATGACCTGCTCGATCCCAAATGGAAAAGCAAAATCGGTCTCAGCGATCCGCGCGTGGTGGGATCGGGTTTGTCGGTTCGGTCTTACCTGTGGGATGTGAAGGGCGAGGAGTATTTGAAAAAACTCGTCGCGCAGGATTTGTTCGTCACGCAGAATTTGTGCCAGCTGGCCGAAGCTTTAGCAAAAGGCAAGATCGCGATCACGCTCGGTATCGGCGTGGCACAGACCGAACCGTTCGTCAAAGCCGGCTTGCCGATTA
>JAERMN010000242.1 GCA_016844625.1 Deltaproteobacteria bacterium | reverse complement strand
GTCAAGCCGAAAAACTTCACCGCGTTGTCCAACATGATCTTTTTGCGGACTTCCGGTTTCATGTTGACCTGCTGGAACTCTTCCAACCAGCGCTCGACACCGATGGCCGGCCAGTCGGAGCCGAACATCGCTTTGTCTTGCAGCAGGGTGTTGATGTTGTGCAAAAGCTCCGCCGGGAAATACTTCGGCGCCCAGCCGGACAGGTCGATATAATAATTTGCCTTGTGCCGGGCGATGGCCAAACTTTCCGCCGTCCACGGCCAGGTCGGATGGGCGCTGATGATTTTCAACTCAGGAAAATCCGCCGCGACCTCGTCCAGATGGATCGGTTGGCTGTATTTGAGTTTGATGCCCATGCCGCCAGGAGTGCCGGCGCCCGCCGCGGCCATGCCGCCGTGAAACAGGATCGGCATGTTCAACTTGGCGCATTGTTCCCACAATGGATAAAAGCGCGGGTCATTGGCATAAAAATGTTGGCGCGCCGGATTGAGCTCGCCCATGCCGCAGAGTCCCAACTCCTTGCAGCGTTTGATTTCGTCCAAGGCCAGCTTGCCAGTCCAGGGATCGATGGCGCCAAAGGCTAAAAAAACATCCGGATGTTTTTTCACGGCGCTGGCGACGTGATCGTTGGGAACTGGGGCTAGGCCGGTGACCGTTTCATCGCGGGTATTCATGATGACCGCCATCATCTTACGGGCGCGATACTGATCGGCCATTTCGTCGATGGATACCGGCGGCCGTTCGCGGCCGAAGTATCGCGCCATCTGCGCCGTGCGGTCGCCTTTGGCCTTCTGGGTCAATTCATCGGATAAGTGAACATGTACATCGATTGCTACGATATCTCCTGCCATGGTTTGGTGCCTCCTGGTTAAGTTTCTTTTCTTATTGCACTCGCTCGGCTGAGTTTCAACAGCGACTCAGCCGGTTTCGTGTTTCGGGTTGCGAGTTTGGAGTTGGGGAATCAAACGTAAGCGCTTGCGTTCAGAATCCAGGAACGCGAAACCCGAAATCCGAAATCCGAAACCCGGAACTCGAAACTAAGTAATTGCGCCGGCGCGCTTCCCCAGCGTGACGGAAAAATTCGCCGTCTGCACATGAATTTGCCGGTTCTTCGTGCGCTTCGATAATTCTTGCAGCAAGTTCACTAGCGGCTGTTCGGAATTCAAATATTCCAGTGGCCGCTTGTTGGCGCGCATGAAATCTATATCTTCCTTGCCGATGATCCAGCGCAGCAGCAGCTCTTCGTCGGAGGTTCCCTCGGCCCCCAACCTGCGGCGCATCTCGTCGGGCGAGGGTTCGTCCGGCGTCCACTTGGCCCACTCCTTGGCGCGCGGCCGATTGAGAATCTTATCTTTGACGTTGGCCGCCATATCGCGCGCGCCTTCCGCGCCGGCGTGGCCGAGGGCGAACTTGATCACCTGATCGGTGACTTCTTTGTAGCGCTCGCCGACAATCACATTGATCGCCGCCTGGCTGCCGACGAACTGCGACAGCGGCGTGACCATAATCGGATAGCCGAATTCCTCGCGGACTTTGATGGTTTCTTCCAGTGCCTCGGGAAATTTGTGCTCCAAACCGACCTTGCGCAGTTGGAAGCGCAGGTTGGACAACATGCCGCCCGGCACTTGGTGTTGGTATTGCGCGTAGTCGTATTCCACCGGCGCGCCGATGGTGAAGCCTTCGCGCTTGGCGATGGCGGTGAAGTGGCGCGACACCGGTTGCAGGATTTCTTCGTCGATGTCAGTGGCGTAGCCGAGCGCGCGGGCGTTTCTGGCCACGTTGAATAGCGACGGATTCGACGTGCCGTCGGCCAGCGGCGGCAAGGCAGTGTTGATGTTACGCATGCCAAGTTCCATGCCTTTGATGCAGCACAGCGGACCGAGGCCAGTGGTGCAGTGGGTATGCAATTCTACCGGGATGCCGTTGGCGTTTTTGTAGATGATCGGCACCAGTGTTGCCATTCTTTCCGGTGTCAGCAAGCCGCCGGGATCTTTGAGACAGAGGCGGTAAGGCTTGAGCGACGCCGCTTGGCGCGTGCGCAGGGCGAAATATTCGTCGGAGTGCTTGGGCGAAACCGAGTAGATTAGGTTTAGGATCGACTTCATGCCGGCGCGATGGCACTCGCCGACGCGAAACTTCCAACCTTCGTAGTCGTTCCACTCGTCTGAAATGCGCGCTTCTTTGATGCCATTGGCGAACATGCGCTCGACGAATAGGCGGTACATCGACGGCGGATTGTATTCAAAAGTATTGACCCGTCCGGCAATGAGCCTGAGAGGTGTCTTGGTGATCAGCTTGGAGATCAGCCGCACGCGCTCCCACGGGTCTTCCTTTAAATCACGCACGGATTTTTTTAAGTGCGACCCGGAAATCAGTTCGATCCCGTCAAAACCCGCGTCGTCCAAGTTCTTAGCGATCGGCAACATCATGCCCGTGGTCATATTTTCCGCCCACAAGCTCTGGTGCCCGTCGCGAATCGTGGTGTCGACGAACTTGATGGTTTCCATGGCGCCTCCCGGCGAATCTCAGATTTCGAAGCTCTCACTTCAAATAGCATGAAGATTACGCAATTTCATGAACCCGTTGGCGAAAATTCGTTTGAACCCTCGATTGCCTCCGTGATAAGTCGGTGGCGGGTCGAAGGCCGAGGTTCGAACTATTTTGCCTCGCGTTTACGTTGAGTGGGCACTAGCGTTCCGACAATCTTAATAAAATGGTTTGTGGCTGATCATCAGCCAGGAAAAGAGGCAAGCGATGAAACTGAATGGTGCATTGAGGCGGTTGCTTTTCGTTATCATTTTTTGCCCGTTGTGGACGGGTTCTACCTTTTCAGCTGACACGCCTTTCTATCGGGGCAAGACCCTGACCGTGCTAATCAACTTTGCCCCCGGGGGGCCGACGGATATTGAGGGCAGGCTTGTGGCCCGTTATCTGGGAAGACACCTGCCCGGGCAGCCGGCGATCGTGGTGCAGAATATGCCCGGCGCGGGTGGCGTGACCGGCACTAATTACCTTGGCGAGGTCGCCAAACCCGACGGATTGACCCTGGGATATTTTACTGGTCAGTTTTTCAATCTTCTGACCGCCGACCCCACTCTTAGAGTTGATCTCGCGAAATTCGCCTATATCGCGAGCATCGAAGGAGTCGCCGTAGCCTACATACGCAGGGACGTCCCGCCAGGCATCCAGGAACCTAAAGATCTTATCAAAGCGAAGGGTTTCAAGGTGGGTGGCTTGAGCCTCAACAGCGCGAAGGATGTCCGATTCCGGCTACAGCTCGATATCTTAGGTATTCCACATCAGTACGTGACTGGGTACAACTCTAACTCGGATGCGCGTTTGGCCGTTGAACGAAATGAAATCCAGTTTTTCACCGAGGGAACGCCCGGCTATCGATCTCAGGTACAACCGCGCATGGTGAAAGACGGTCTGGTTGTTCCCGTCTATGCCGACGAGCTTGTCACTGCGGATGGGGAGTTTCGGCCGAGCGCCGAGGCGCCTGAGATACCTTCTTTCTCACAGCTCCACCAGCAGATATTGGGGAAGCTGGGCTCGGGGCCGCTGTGGGAAGCGCTGAAAACGATCAACCTAACGCACGCCATGCAGCGCATCGCCAAAGTTGCTCCGAAAACGCCCGCGGAAGCCGTAACTGCCCTGCGACAGGGATTTTCGCAGATGATCAAGGATCCGGAATTCATTCAGGAATTCAAAAAAGTCACGCGCTCCGATCCGAGATTTGAAGTCGGTGGTGAGGCGGACAAACTTATAAGAAAGCTGGTCCAGGCCCCGGCCGAGGTGAGAAGTACGATTCGGAAATACACGGAAAGCAAGTGATTCCATCGGGGACTTTTGTCATCTGGCGCATAGGTTTTCGCGTGTGACCCCCAAGATCGCCGGATGATTTTAGCAACCGCGTCGTCAAACCTCGTCACCAGCGGCAACATCATGCCCGGGGTCATATCTTCCGCCCACAAGCTCTGATGGCCGTCGCGAATGGTGGTGTCGACAAATCGAATGGTGGCCATGGCGCCTCCCGCAATCGCAGAATCTATTTCTCACGTGGCACGAAGAGGGGAGAAATTCATAAGCCCACGGACGAAGTTCCGCAACGTGGCAAGCTTTGAGATAAATTTCCACTGGAGCCGCCGAATGCAATTTAAAGTTCCGGCTTTTGATGCTTGCTTTCGATGGATGGGCCAAGCGCGGCGGCTAAAACCGTCGCGAGGTTTCTCAATCCTGAACTGGTAGCGAAACTATGCGCTACCATCGGTCGTCAACTGAATGAATGCAATCCTCTACACTCGGTGCGCTTTTGCTCCATTTTCCGTTCAAAGCACTTCGCAGCAAATAGTTCTGGCAAAGGGGTATGCGTTACCCAACGAAATCGGGGAGGTGCATTCATGAGCCCCGTCGACGCAGAGCATGGCTTGATCGTTTTACGACGTCACCGCCAAATCTCCCGGGATTGAGTCGTAGGAGAAATCAATCCAATCCTGAGGGTTAACCCAATGCCACTGACCTGAAATAGGGTCAAGCAGCGGGTTAGTCGGTAAGCGTCATTTCTGTGGAAACGTTTACGACGTCAATGTCCGCATGAGAAGTGCGGCCGTGTAGATTTCACGTAAGGCGAGTTCTAAGTTTTCGATTATTTCTGGCGTGATCACAGTGAGTTCATCGACACGCGCAGCAATATAGTCACACACAGTGGCCCGGATTTCTGGTCGCCGCCTCTCGTTTCGCAGCCTGGTCAGTAAAGCTCAGTCTTCAAGCGCTCGGCATATTTCTCGTTATAATCCCTAGCGTAGACAGCATCCTTCCCGTCGCGGGCGGCGGCGAAGTCGCCGTGGCTCGGTGCGTGGCTCGGCCGCTCCGTCGCATCCCACAGCTTCGCCCGCACGAAGGCTTTGGGACAGTGATTGAAGGCTTCGTCGACAGCGACGACCATGACCACGCGCGGCGGCTTGCCGCGCACCTCGCATCGCTTGAGCAACTCCGGGTCCGTGCTGATCGTCGCACTGCCAGTCACGCGATAGGTTTCGTTCGACCCCGGGACCATGAAAATGATACCGACCTTCGGGTTGACGAGCAGGTTCTTCATCCCGTCGATACGGTTGTTGCCTGGCCGGTCGGGGATCAACAGTGTGCGGTCGTCGAGCAGCTGCACGAAGCCCGGCGCATCGCCCTTGGGCGAACAGTCGATGCTGGTGCCGTTCGAGGTCGCGAGCACCAGGAACGGCGATGCCGCGATGAAGGCGCGCCCGACCTCGGTGATATGGTCGTTTTCCTTGGTGGCGATGTTGGGCAACGGCTTGGCATAAATTTTCGCGAGATCGTCCAGCGACGTGACGGTGTAGGCATCGTTCCGGTCTATCGTATCCATGTCATATTCCTCCTTTGGTCGGTGACGGGTGGCAGTAGTCTTCGTTGGATTTGTTCAATATCCATTAGCTAACAGAGTCTTGTCAACATTGGAATTTGCGGCATAGGCCGACCGAGGAGGCTGGTTATCTCCCTAATGAACGGCGCCTTATGTCGGGCAGACCAGCGCAAGTTCCCGCAGGGTTGAACTGTAAGACGCTACAGTCAAGTCTCACAGGATTGAATTGTTGGAGAAAACAGTTCAATCCT
>JAERMN010000241.1 GCA_016844625.1 Deltaproteobacteria bacterium | reverse complement strand
GCTCGCGTGTGATACAACCCCAATAAGCCGGGCCGGCGGTCCTACCATCCCTTGCTTTGCTTCGAGGAAGGTTTCCAGGAGTTCTGGCATGGCAGCTTGCGCCCAGGCAACGCCGGTGCCTCTACCGGTGCTGTGCCCTTTCTCAAAGTCTGTTTGGCGAAAGCCCCTTCGACGATCGCCCGCTCGCGTATGCGCTTTCGCATGGACTCGGGTTTCTATGGCAGCCGTGTTATTCGCTTCCTGGACGCCTCGGGATGCGGTTACGTGATGGTGGCGCGGGAGTATCGCAACATCAAGGCACGCGCCCGAGCTTGCCGCTTCCAAGCGCTCGGCAACGGTTGGCAAGTCGCCGAGTTCCGCGAGAAGGTTCATCACAAGATGAAGCGTCTGCACCGCTTCGTCGTGGTGCGCCGTCCAATTCCTCAGGACCCAGAGGACTCGGCCCAACTTACGCTGTTCAAGGATCGCAAGTACGCCTATCATGTCTTGGTAACCAATCTCACACTGAGTCCTTGGCGCGTGTATCGCTTCTACAGTGTGCGGGCAACCATCGAGAAAAACATCCGGGAGTTTGTCTACGATTACCCTTTGGGCAAAATCCCAACCGATACCTGGACTGCGAATGTTGCCTTCTTCCAACTGGTGCTTTTCGCAGCCGACATCGTGCACTGGTTCAAGCGGCTGTGCTTGCCGCCGCAATATCTGACGACAACGTTGGACAGCATCCGTACAGACTTCCTGGTGCTCCCAGCGCGACTGGTGCGCGAGAGCAAGCGCAACCTCGTGAAGCTTCCGCACGATTATCACTACCAGCGCGAGTTCCTCGACGCGTCACGCAAGGTCGATCGCCTGCGGCTGCCTCGAACTTTCCGAATTTGCAAATGACAGACCTTTGCTTCTCCTCGGAAACCGGTCAAAAATCACTTCCTTCACGCTTTTTTGAGGATAAACGAAGCCACTTCGCGGCCGGGGTATTGACCCAGGCCCAATTAAGATGGCCAAAGGGGATGTTCAACCCCCTTTGGAAACCCCATTTAATGGTTCCACGCTGAAATCAGCGTGGTCAACAACAAATCCAACCAATGAAAGGGCAACCCCATAGGGTTGCCCCTACACGTCATCTTCGTTTGCTCCGTTTCCCGCTTTCTGGTGTAATGCGCGGCATCGAAGGAGAAGCCTATGAGCTATCAAAACATCCTCACCGAGCGCAGCGACAAAGTCGCGGTCGTTACTTTGAACCGGCCGGAAAAACTCAACGCGATGAGCTACGAGCTCGCCGCCGAGCTGGACCAAGAGCTGACCAAGATCGAAACCGACGACGAGGTGCGTTCTGTCGTTCTCACCGGTGCCGGGCCGCGCGCCTTTTCCGCCGGTGGCGATATCATGCAGATGGTCAAATCGACACCTGAGGAGATGGCCGCGCGCACGGACAAACGGCGCGAGATGAATTGGCACCTGGCGACCTTTGCTAAACCAATCATCGGCGCGATCAATGGACTAGCTTACGGCGCCGGCGCCCAGTTAACGACGATGCTCGATATCCGCATCGGCTGCGAGAACACGGAAATCCAGTTTCTCGCCGCCAAATATGGCCGAGCAAATTCTACCTGGTCACTGCCGCTGGTCGTCGGCATGGCGAAAGCCAAGGAGCTGCTCTACACCGGCCGTCCGGTCCGAGCCGAAGAAGCCGAGCGCATCGGCCTGCTCAATCAAGTTGTCCCCAGTGGCGAATTGCTTGCCGTCTCGATCGCGATGGCCAAACAGATCAGCGAAAACGACCCGCGCATGGTGCAAGGCATCAAGAAGCTGCTTGACGACGGCGTCGGCAGCGCGTATCGCGACCGCTTTGACGCCGAGCACAACGCGCGCAAGGGTAAAATGAAAGCCAACTCGCCGCGCGAAGGGTTCAAAGCGTTTTTGGAACGGAAGGGAATCCAGTAGATGGCGCCGCTGCTTTCGCGATTCACTAGTCTCAGCACCGCCACAAGCCACTTCCAATTCTGTCATTCCCGCGAACGCGGGAATCCAGGCTTTGTCGTCACCTGGATGCCGGCCGGAGTTTATCCTGAGCCTCGTCGAAGGGCCGGCATGACAGACCTATGATACAGGAGACCCGCCATGTCCCTCAGCGTCGCTGAAAACGAATTGATCACCCACGTTGGCCCCGGCACGCCGGGCGGCGCGATGATGCGCCGCTATTGGCATCCCATCGGTTTCGCCAGCGAATTCAAGGGCCGGCCGATTCGGCGCCGACTGCTCGGCGAAGATTTAGTGCTCTTTCGCGATGATCAAGGCAAGCTCGGCCTACTCACGTTACGTTGCCCGCACCGCGGCACGTCGTTGGAGTTTGGCCACATTGAAGATGGCGGACTGCGCTGCTGTTACCATGGTTGGCTGTTCAATACTGAAGGAAACATTTTACAAATGCCCGGCGAGCCGCCGGAGAGCACTTACAAAGATCGCATCAAGCAGAAATCTTACAAGCTCGAAGAGTTGGGCGGGATTCTCTTCGCCTATCTCGGCCCCGAGCCCGCGCCGCTTTTGCCACGCTGGGATGTGCTGGTGCGTCAAGACGGCGTGCGCTCCATGGCGGCGCGGGTGATGCATTGTAACTTTTTGCAGGCGGTCGAAAACAGCGTCGATCAACACCATTTCAAATGGCTGCACCGCACCCCCAAGACCCGTTTTTGGAGCGAAGAGAAGCTCACCTCCGATGCTTTCGAATTTGGCATCAAAGCGACGTTCACGCGCACGGTCAGCGTCGGCTCGTTCATGACAAAAAGTTTTTTTCTGTTTCCCAACATGAACAAGGTTGGTTACCACTTAAACGAAGATCATCCCGCCGCCTTCGCCGCGACCCACGAAGGCTACGAGGCGCTGCGCTGGCGCGTGCCGGTGGACGATACCAATACGATGCACTTCACGCTCTACTTCGCGCCCATCGTCGACGGCAAAGTGTCGGCGAAAGTTCCCAAAGACCAGCAAGCCGAAGGCTTGGGCGACAGCGTGCTGGGGAAATACCGTTGGGATGAAGAGACCGGCTGGATCGCCCGCGGCGACCAAGACCGCTGCGCCCAGGAAAGCCAGGGGGCAATCTTCGACCGCAGCGGCGAGCACCTCGGCGTCTCCGACGAAGGCGTGATTTTGCTGCGGCATATGTTCAAGGAATCGATCCAAGCCGTGCAGAACGGCGCGGACCCAGTCGGCGTCGTCCGCGATGCGGGAAAAAATAAGATGATCACCATCGTGCCCGGTGAAATCCAGGTCCCATGATGGTTGTTCGAAGGGCCGGAATGACGGAAAAGGAAGTGGGCGAATTGAGGCTAAAGTTTTTGAACTCATCGGCTTGGAGTCCAATGACAACACTGCGGAGGAAAGCATGAAGCAATCCGTCACCAGAGTTTTCCAAAAGAGCTTCGCGCTGCTTGCGCTAAACCTATTGAGCGCGTCGTACTTGAACGCCGCTGAGACCCTGCAGTCACTGATCGCGGCGGCGAAGAACGAAGACGAGATCACCTTCGTCGCCGGCGCGCAGACTTTTGGCGGGCGCAAAGGGATCGCCGAACTCGAAGCGGCATTCAACCAACGCTTCGGTCTCAAGATGAAAATTAATTTCGCCGCCGGCCCGGACATGAATGCGCGCGCGGCGCGTCATATCACCGAGATCAAATCCGGCCGCAAAGTTTCGTCCGACATCTTTCTCGGCTCGCAGTCGCATCAAGCGTTGATGCACAAGGAAAACGCCCTGGAAAAGGTCAACTATGCGGGACTGTTTCCCTGGGTGGCCAAAGAGATGGAAATTTTCTCCAACGAAACCGTGCTGGTCTACACGTCGCCGAATGGCATCATCTACAACAGCAACCTGATCCCGAAAGACAAGGCGCCGAAAAACTACGCTGATCTGATCGATCCGAAGTTGAGTCCGACTTGGGCCGGCAAGATAGCCATCCCGCCCTACGTCGCTTGGCTCGCCGAGCTGTCGCTCGTCTGGGGAACCGAAAAAGTCAAAGACTTCACCCGCAAACTTGTCGCCATCAGCGGCGGCCGGCTGCGCTATAGCGAAGAGGAGCGCATCGTCAGCGGCGAATTCCCGATCATGGCGAACCTCGGCGACTCGCTGGGCGCCATGTGGACGTGGCAGGCGAAAGGCGCGCCCTTGGTCGCCGTGCCCGGCGTGACGCCGATCAACACCGACTATTTCCAACTCAGCACGCCGAAAGGCGCCGTCCATCCCAACCTGGCCAAACTCTTCTGCGCCTTCATGGCGACCAAGGAGGCCCAAGCGATTATTCAGAAGCATGAATCGCGCAGTTCCCACCTGGTCGAGGGCACGATAATGCAGAAGTATCTGCGCGACAACAAAGTGGCGGTGCAAGAAGCGAAGCTATCGATCGGCTATTATCTCAAAAGCGAAGACGCCGACGGCCTGCTGTTCAAAGAGGAGTTGGCGAAAATTCTCAAAGGCTCGTGAGGTAAGGGCGGGTTTCAAACCCGCCCCTACGCGCACGCTTGAACGAATTCCGAGAAACGTTTTGCACGGCTTGAACGATTTGAACGTTTAGAATCTTTTGAACATGGAGCAAATGCGATGCTTTCGAAGGAAGAAAACGAACTCATCACCCGCGTTGGGCCGCGCACTCCGGCGGGCGCAATGCTCCGGCGTTATTGGTGGCCGGTCGGATTTTCCGAACTTGTAAAAATCAAAGGCAGTGCCGTTCGCGCACGGTTGCTCGGCGAAGATTTTATTCTCTTTCGCGACGGCCATGAGCGGCTCGGCATGCTCGATCTGCACTGCTCGCACCGCGGCACGTCGTTGGAGTTCGGCCGGGTTGAAGAAAAAGGCATTCGCTGCTGCTACCACGGCTGGCTCTATGATATTCACGGCAAGTGCTTGGAGCAGCCGGCGGAACCGGCGGACAGCAGGTTCAAAGACCGGATCAAACATCCAGCGTACAAAGTCGAAGAGCTCGGCGGCTTCATCTTCGCCTACATCGGCCCTGATCCCGCTCCGCTTATGCCGCGCTACGATTTGCTGCTCGAAATAAATGGCGAGCGCGTCATCGGCGCCGGCACGGAATATTGCAACTGGCTTCAGCGCGCCGAGAATTCAGTAGACCAAACTCACCTGGTCGCGCTGCACGCGCCCGAGTATCCGCAGATGGCGCTCAAGCGGCCGGAGATCGGCTGGCAGAAAACCGCCTACGGCGCCAAGATCACCATGCACGTGCCGGGGGTGTCGAAGCCCAAACATTCGCACTGGGTTTTCCCGTCACACACGCGCCACACCACCGCGCGCAAAGGCCGCATTCCCGATCATGCGATCCGCTTTCGCGTGCCGACTGACGATACCAAGACGGCGACGTTCTGGCTCCGCTTCACACCGTACACGGAAGCCGAGCGCGGCAAGCCGTTGGTGCAAACCACCATCGGCTTCGAAGACGACAAGCCCGGTGTGTACACCCGCGTCGACGACGGCTGGTGGGGCATCGCCTCCCACGACCAAGACCGCGTCGCGCAAGAGAGCCAAGGCGAGATCTTCGATCGCAGCAAAGAACACTTGGGCGCCTCAGACGAAGGCGTCATTCTATTGCGCAACTTGATTCTGGAGTCGATTGAAGCCGTGCGCGC
>JAERMN010000021.1 GCA_016844625.1 Deltaproteobacteria bacterium | reverse complement strand
CCTCGCCTGATAATGGAATGAGTTCTAAACCGCGTTTTTTCTCATCGGCTAAAAATTCATCGTCGACTACCATTTTGTTGAAGGCATAGCGCAAAATCTTGAGACGGTCGGTCGGGAGGCCAGGGCCAGCCGCTATGGGGCGGCCCAGATCCCCGGAGGCCAGCATCACTTTGGCGACGCGCCTGGTGGCCTCCGGTGTTTTGTGCGTCTCCATGAGCTCGTACAGGGTCGGCACCTCGGAAAGTTTCGCTTCCCGTATGAGACCGCTCTGAACCAATGGGCGGACAAAGCCATTTTTATACCAGGTACGAGTCGGTTCGCGGATGACAAATGCGGAAGCAGTGCCGGCGCGGCAATGGATCTCACCTTTTTCGATGGCTAGATCCATATCTCCGCCGCCGCCATAGCCCACGACCATGTTAATCTTGGTTCCCAGCGCCTCCTCGATGAGCAGGGGATAGAAATGCCCCGCGGTGCCCCGTCCCGTGGCTGCGCAGCGGGGCGGCTCCGAAGCCTTGCGAATATCTTCTAGAGTTTTGTAGGGCGTATCGGCGCGCACGAACAGCACCTGATTGATAGGTTCCGGCGACCCGATCCAGGCAAATTTATTCCAGTCGAATTTGACTTCCTTCTGTCCAATAAGCTGTTCGATGTAGAGAGAGGGATTAAACATGGCCAAAGTCAGTCCGTCCGGTTTAGCGACGTTGTAAAGATGATTGGCCGCGATCTTGGAACCGGCGCCCGGCATGTTTTGGACGATTATTTCAGGAGTTCCCGGGATGTGCTTGCCCAAATGCTGCGCCATAAACCGTCCCCATAAATCCTGTGCGCCCCCCGCGGAAGTGCCCATGATCCAGCGAATGCTTTTCCCTTGATAGAAGGGGGCTTGAGCCGATGCCGGAGCAGCGAAAGCCAGAACCGCAAGAAAAAGCATGGGGACAGTGCGATGAATCCGAGTCCATAGGGGGCGTTTGAAATTTGCGTACATAAAGACCTCCTGATTACAGGATGACTTTGAGTGCCTGAATAACTTCGATTTTCGTTGCCATTACTGCAGCGGCAAAAAAAAGCCAATCCAGGTAAAACCCCAGGATCGGCTTTTAGCCCGGCCGGCTAATGTTAAAAATACCCCAACCTTTCGCTTCTTCATTGTCGAACGATAGTGAATAAAAGCGCTAAGTCAATCAGTTTAAAAAGAAGCTGGTGAAGGCGAACCAAGACGATCATTCTATATGCACCCAAGAAAAGGCCCGCGACAGCATCGCGCGCTTTGGCCGTGCCAGAAGTTTGAACGATAAGCCAGAAGGAATTTTATCGGTTATTCGCCGTTAGCGTTAGACGGACACGATCACGATGCCGAACCCGGCTGATTTCCACGGGCCCTCAAACACGTCTCATACATCTCTTCGTAGTTCGCTCTCAACTCTTTGAGGTTCGCGCCAGTTTCCAAGCGGTCGAGAAAAGCGGCGCCATCGGCGCAATTTTTCAGTTGGGCGAGACCCTCTTTGAGCAGGGGCGCGGCGGCGTCATAACGGTCCATTTTGTAGTAAGTCGTCGCCAATGGAAGTTTCGTAAAATATTGATCGGGTTGTAAGCCTAGAGCGAGCTTTTGCACGAACTCGGCTTCTTTAAAACTATTCTTTTTTTGCAGCCGGCTGCCGAAATCGGCCAGCCAGAGGGAGACTGCGCGCATCGCCGCTTCCATGTCCTCTCCTGCGGCAATGGCGGGCAATTGTTTTCGGTTGAATCTGTAGCCTTCCGCAAGAGACACGAATCGAAAGACGTCTTCCTTCGACCTGAGCCGCGCTACGATCTCGGCTAGGAAGACGGGTGGTAAGTTTCTCCAGCCGCTGCGGTTGGTTAATACTCTCAACAAAGACTCTCGTTCCGGCAGGCCGGTCTTCTCAAAGGTATAGTAATGCCGGAGCAGGCCTCGTACCGTGGTTTGCGGGCTCCTGAGTCGTCGCCACGCCAGTCGGTAGATAGCGAACAATGCGATCAGCAGCCCGATTAGAAATAAACCACTTTCCATGCACATCTCCGCTTGCAGCCTGTCAGCGCCGTAATAATGCCTTGGCGTTACGGGGTATTTCAAGAACGGCCATGCGGGCCGGTGAAAGCATGTCTGAAGTCAAAACTTCTCGAATCACATGCGATCAGGCAATCGCAAGAGTCGCCGAGCCGTTCGTCGCGGGGATTCAATGCCCAAGTAGCCACTCCAGTCCCTTGCGGAGAATCTCTTCACCGGGGCGGCTCTTGTCGCCGCGATCTTTTCGCTCGCGCCGCCCGGGAACCATTGGCAAACGTTTTTGCAGTTTCTTTAGCGCACTAACATCAGCAGACACGGTTTGGAGCCGGATCAAATAACTCCGTGTCGCGCATATAGAACTTATAGCCTTTATTTCACAGCATTGTTCGCCGGCTCTCGATAAGCGCCACCGGGTAGATCTTGAAGATCTGATGCAACGCTAAACTCTTCTGCCCGCCTTTCGTTGCGCATGCCGACAACATCTCGCCGGTTAAAATATTGTGCCAATGGTCTGGCGTTCCATGGGGCAAAGGCAATAGCGCATCCTCCCAGACTGGCTGTCCTAGTGGCAAGCGACCGGTTGGTGCGATACGCGCGAGGAGCCGCGGTGCCGCGACGACGATCCAATGGTCATTGAAGCGTCGCGCGAAAGCGCAGACATTTTCGCGAAACTTCCCGCCAGCGTAGAGCGGCAAATAATCGCCCATTTGAAATAGCTCGCGGCGCTCGCGGCGAAAGTTCAAACTCTTGTAGATCAGATATAGTTTGACGCGGCCGTCTTGCCAGTTGGAAAGCAGATCGCACAAAAGACCGGCACGATCCGTTTCTTCGCCGCGCTTGAGAACTTCGAGAAGAATTCTTCGTTTGGCGAAATCCACTGGCCGGCGATTGTCGGGATCGACTAGGCTCAAGTCCCAAAGTTCCGTCCCTTGATAAAAGTCCGGCACACCGGGAGCGGTCATTTTGAGCAGCGTCTGCGCCAGGGAATTGAGCATGCCGGCAAAGGCGAGCCGCTGCTGGAATTGACTGAAGTCGTTTAAGAAACCATCGCCATTGTCGGGGACCAGAACTTCGCGCGCGAATTTCTCCACCGCACGGTCGTAAGCCTCATTGGGATTGACCCAGCTGGTATGAACTTTCGCTTCGTTGATGGCTTTCTGCATGTACGCGGCGATGCGCTCGCGGAACCCGGCCAACTCATCGCGATCGGTGGAATCGCCGGGCCAAGCGCCGGTGAGCGTCTGGTAGAACAGGTACTCATCGTTGCGGTCGGGGGCGAGATCGCTGTCAACCAGGGATTTTTTCGCTTCATTGAGCTTTCGCCAGCGCATCAGCGCGGCGCGCCACTCCGGCGCGATCTCGGAAAGCGCGTTAATGCGAGCGCGCGCGTCTTCACCGCGCTTGGTGTCGTGAGTCGTAAGCGTCAGCATAGTGTGGGGCCAGTGTTTTAGCCGAGTGCTGTTTTGCCGGTGAAACGCCTCCAGCGAGGTGCCGAACTCTTCCGGATCGCCGCCCACTTCGTTCAAGGCAATCAAACGATTGTAAACGTAGAAGGCCGTGTCCTCGATGCCTTTGGCCATCACCGGTCCGGTAAGCTGCTGAAACTTCATCACGAAATCGATCACCTCTTGGCGGTCCTCGTCGCGAAACCTGCCAAGATTTCTAAGCGACAAGGTATCGCCGATGAAGTCGAAAATCGCCCGCGCCGTGCGCGGGTTGCGTTTTTTGGCCTCTTCTACCGCCGCTTCAATATACTTGCGGTCCCGCTCCGACATTTCGCCAGTAGCCCCATCTGCGTAAGTACGGTAAACCGCAAGAGAGGCGATCACTTCGCGAATCGCGAAGGTCAGGCCGTTGAGCGAGAAGTCTCGGTAGTGGCGGTTGCGCTCCGAGATATCATCGAGTCGATGGCTCAGGGCATTGATCTCGCTCGCCAGGGAAACCAGCATGATCATCTTCTTGCGCGAATTCGCCAGCTCGGGATAACTGCTTTTCGCGCCGATGAAATCGCCGTAAATTTTATCGCAAGCGCCGCGGCTGGCGCGGCGCACGAACAAGCCGTTCACCTGATTGAGAAAATCGTAACCGGTGGTGCCCGACACCGCCCAGTCAGCGGGCAGCGCTTCTCCCTTTAACAAAATCTTCTCGGCGACGATGTACAATGACTGGGAAGGAAATCCGTTCCGGCTCGAACTCAGGTCGGCGTCTTGGCCCAATTGACTTTGCTGGAGTTGTCGGAAGTAAGCAGCCGGATCCCGCAGACCGTCCGGATGATCAACGCGTAATCCAGTGACTTTGCCCTCGGCTACAAGACGAAGAATGAGTTGGTGCGTCGCTTGGAAAACTTCGGGCGTTTCGGTGCGGATCGCCGCCAACTCGCTGATATCGAAAAAGCGCCGGTAGTTGATCTCATCGCCTGCAACACGCCAAAACGCCAAGCGATAGGCCTGCGCGTCCATCAATTGGTCCAACATATCGAAGCTCTGTGGATCGCCGACATTGCCGTTAAATTTCTGAACCGCCGAATCGATGGTGTTTCTCACCTCGGCGCTTTCCTGATAGAGCGCCGCGATGCGCCGTTTGATGATCTCCTTCTCGCGCCGGCGCTCTTCGAGTTTTTCCGGATCCACTTCGGTGCGCGGCGGCAGATGGCCGATGGCGGTCAAAATACTTTGCAGCTCGAGCGTAGGCGTGGCGTCTTTGCCGAGTGTCTCAATCAAGCGATCGATATGGCGCGACAGAATGGCGCTATAGGTGCGCGGCGCGACCGGCAGCCTGGCATCGTAATGGCAAATGAAGAAGGCGCCATCTTCGTAAGCAAGCCGTAACTTGCCGTCTTCGAGTACGACACCGTATTGGTCCCCGAGGATCGGCAGGAGCACTTTGTTTTCGAGTTGAGGATTGACCGGTTGCCAATCGATGTCGAAGTAAGCGGCGTAGCTCGAACTGGGACCGTTCTCAAGCACATCCATCCACCATGTATTGCTGGTCTCCCCGATACCCATGTGATTGGGCACGATGTCCAAAATAAGCCCCAGGCCGCGGGTTTTTAAGGCCGCGGCAAATGCATCAAAAGCATCCTCGCCGCCGAGCGCGCCGTCGATTTGGCTATGATCGACGACATCGTAGCCGTGCATACTGCCGGCGCGAGCTTTAAATATCGGCGATGCGTAAACATCCGAGATGCCGAGATCGTGCAGATACTCGACGAGTTCTTCGGCCTGGGCAAAGCCAAAGTCTTTGTGAAATTGAAAGCGATAGGTCGCGGTGGGGATGCGCATGATTTTATTAGCCGGCAGGGAGCATGCCCGCGAGCAGCGTGGCGATTCCCAGGAAGCTGAAAAAACCCACGACGTCCGTCACGGTGGTGAGAATGATGGATGACGACTGCGCGGGATCTTGGCCCAGCGCCGTCAAGATCATAGGAATGACCGCGCCCGACATGCCGGCGGCGACCATGGAAATAATCATCGATATCATGATTACCAATGCGAGGCCCGCCGACTGGCTCCAAACATAGACCCCCGCGGCAGTAGTGAGAGCAACGGCGATGCCATTGATAGCGGCAACGTTCACTTCTTTGAATGCAATGCGTAACCAGTGGTGCAACCTGATTTCCCGCAGCGCGAGCCCGCGCATCGTTACCGCCAACGCTTGAGCACCGGTGTTTCCCGACTGACCCGCCACCACCGGCAACAAAACCGCCAGCGCCGTAAAGCGCGCGATGGTTTCTTCGAAAAGACCCACCACGGAGGCCGCCAAAAAGGCGGTGGCAAGATTGATCTGTAGCCAGGGTAGCCGCTTGCGCACGGCAAATATCGCGGGGGACAGAGCCCGTTCTTCCTTGCTCGCGCCGACCATGGTTTGAATATCCGCGCTCATCTCTTCCTGGGCCGCGGCAACCAGAGCGTCGTGGCGAATCACGCCGAGCAGACGTTGTTCGAGATCGACCACGGCGAGAGTGGTAAGCCGCCGTTGATTGAGAAGCTCCACGACCTCTTCCCTGGTGGACATGGCATGCACGCTTGCGGGCAGGCCGGGTGACAGGTCTGCCAAACGGCTGTTGGGTCGCGCGAGGACAATTTCTTGCAGCGCCACGACGCCGGCGAGCAGGCCATTTTCATCCACCAAGAAAATGTCGTACACGCGCCTGCCACGTAAGCCGCGAATGCGCGCCCGGGCTTCCTTTACGGTTGATTCGAAATGAAAGGTCGTCACCCGCGGGTCCATCAGGCTGCCGGCGCTGCCGGCCGGGTAGGACAACAAAAGCTTGAGCTCTTTGGCGCGGCTGGGCTCGAAGGAATCCAACAAACGAGTTCGCGCTTCTTTGTCGACGCGCGCCAGCAGCCCCGCCGCCTGAGACGGATCCATCGCCGCGACCACTTGACGGGCGAGGTTGCTTTCGATGAGCGGCAGAGTTTGCGCCGCCACGTCGGGCGCCATGCATTGAAACACCGCCGTGCCGATCGGCGCTGGCTTCGATTGCAGCAGCGCGATAATTTCCGATTGGGGCCGGTTGTCGATTACTCGCGCCGCCTCGGCAGGATAGAGATCAAGAAAACTCTGGCTCAGAGCCGCGCTGGCTCGCTCCGCTCCCTTAGTCATTTGCCGTTTCCTTCTGCGCACGCGTTGGTGCCGCAACGGCAGATGTCAGATCGGTTAAAATGCCGGCCAGGCCCACCCAGCAGAGCTCCCCAAGCGTTAGAACGGCAGCCAGACCGCCTCCAGGAGCCGGTGGGGCTGCGGATTCACGTTCGAGTTTTCGCAGGGTCTCGTAGCGTAAGACGCCGAGAAAAATTCCGTCGTCGTCGACCACCGGCAGCGCATGGACGTCGCGCCAACCGGGATGTTCGACGATGGCCAGGCGTCCCGCCGCTGC
The DNA here is from genome assembly GCA_016844625.1 of Deltaproteobacteria bacterium. GTDB lineage: Bacteria > Desulfobacterota > Binatia > UBA9968 > UBA9968 > DP-20. Next base: position 8,964 of record JAERMN010000021.1, on the reverse strand, counting down.
CGGCAGGGTGGCAACTTCACGGCGCATCGCGGTGCGCAAAGTTTCTTTGGGCGGCGCCATCATCAATTCTCGCAAGTTCATGACACCAACCAGTTTCTGCTCCCGGTTAATTACATAAATATAGTAAAGCGCGTGGCGCGGCGCACGGCGCACCCGCGCCATTGCTTCTGTCGCCGTGATGTCTTCCGGCAGCGCCATAGCGAGGGGGTCCATGAGGGCGCCGGCGCTGTTTTCGGGATAGCGAAGCAAACTAGCGAGCAAAGCAGAAATGTCAGATGGAGCCTGTTTAAGTAGATCCGCCTGGCGTCCCGGGTCGAGCTGCCGCAGCAGAGCGGCGGCCCTGTCTAGCGGCAGGGCAGCGATGATCCGCGCAAATCGGGGCGGAGAAAGTTGCGCGATACACTCGGCAGCGTTGGAGGAGACCCTTTTCTGCAAAACCTCGGCGGCCGATCGGGGCGGCAACTCGTCCAGATAAGCGGACGCTTCTTCGGGCGCGAACCCCTCGAGAACCCGCGCAGCGTCTGATGGATGGTCCTCGGCGAAATTCGTCGCTAGCAACGTATCGGTTTCCATATCATGTCTCGCGGCGCAACAAGACCGATATCTTTTCGCTGAATTCCTTGGCCGGCACGACGAACCGGTCGTTGGAATTTTCCAAGATCACCACTGTGTTGGTGATTTCGGAAATTTTTCCCTGGGCCTCGCCAATCCTGATCGTATGTCCCTCCCTGTAGATTTGCCGCAGATAATGCGAGGCAATGATGTTACTCACCGCCGTTCGCGCGCCCAGGCCGAAGGCCAGGGCCGCGGCGCCGACCAGCGAGCCGAAGACGATGGCAATGGTCATGGTCAAGAAACGGCTTTCGATGCCGATCTGATCGATTCCGGTAACGACAGCTACCAGCAGAATGGCGATGTAGACGACGCGTCCGAGGAGTACATTGTAGGTAATACCCGCGGCGGTGGCGGCGGACGCAACGGCATCGCGTGCGAGACTGCCCACTAAAAACCCGCCGAGCAGCATCAAGAGCGCCACCAGGATGCGCGGTAAATAGGTCGACACGCCGCCCAGCCAAGTGGCCACCACCGGCAGGCCGAGGGTTTCCGTGGCCGCTGTGAAAAAAACCAGAAGGACAAGCCAGTAGAGGATGCTGCCGATCAGCTCCGAGGCGGGGCGCTCCCATCCGATACGGATCAGAAGGCGCTCCATCCCATGGCGCCGCAATAGGCTGTCCAGGCCGCTGATCAAACGCACGCAAGCAAAGCGTAAAATGCGTGCGAGAACCCACCCACCGATGAGCAGCGCGACCGCTGCCATAAGGTTGGGCAAGTAGCCGCCGGTTTTCTGCACCAACAACTGGATTGCCTGATTCAGGGACTGCGTCCAACTTTGGTAGTCCATTTAGCGCTCCCTTGTTTCCTTCGCCGTCACAAATAGCTTGCGTCCTAGAGACTCAAACCGGAATAAGCGTACGGCAGATTTTATGTCGACCTAAGCGGCGCGCTGGCGGGCAGCGACACGCTTGAATCGCGAATTATCCGTCGACTCAGCCATACTGAATAACGCTAACGATCTGGCTTCCATCTTGTAGGTCGCGCGAGCGCGCTGTAGCGGTGAAAGGCGCACCACGCCTTCCCGCGTATCCAAAAGCAGCTGCCACTGCGTCTTCGGTTTGAGCTCGGGCAAAACAAAAGGCACGGCCTCGTGGTGCCCGTTTAAAAGAATCAGCAAGGTATCGTCGACAATCCGATTGCCGCGCGGATCGGTTTCATGGATCGCATCCCCGGCCAGGCTCAGTCCGAAACAGCGTGTTTCGCCGTTGTCCCAATCTTGCCCCGGCATTTCTTCACCGTCGGGACGAAACCAGGTGAGATCCTTCGCTCCCAATCCGCGGATCTCGCGACCCTGAAAAAAATGGCGCCGGCGCAACACTGGATGGTCATGAAATATCCTGATCACGCTGCGGGTGAATTCGAGCAAGGATTCACGGCGCGGATCGAGATCCCAGTCCATCCACGAGATCTCGCTGTCTTGGCAATAGCCATTATTGTTACCCTGTTGGGTCCGGCCGCTTTCGTCACCGGCTAATAACATCGGCACACCTTGAGACAGCATAAGCGTCGCAATAAAGTTTCGCTTCTGGCGCTCGCGCAAATTCAGTATCGCTGAATTACCTGTGGGGCCTTCGGCGCCGCAGTTCCAGCTAAGATTATCGTTAGTACCGTCCTGATTGTTTTCGCCGTTGGCTTGGTTGTGTTTTTCGTTGTAACTGACCAGATCGTGCAGCGTGAAGCCGTCGTGGACGGTGACAAAATTGATGCTGGCGTGCGGTTTGCGCCCGCTCTGGCCGTAGAGATCGCTGCTGCCGGTCAAGCGATAAGCCATGCTGCCGACCTGGCCGGCATCGCCCTTCCAAAAACTGCGCACCGTGTCGCGGTAGACGCCGTTCCATTCGGCCCAGAGCACCGGAAAGTTTCCTACCTGATAGCCGCCTTCGCCTAAGTCCCAGGGCTCGGCGATCAATTTAACTTGGGACAAAACCGGATCTTGATGGATGATGTCGAAAAAGGCGCCGAGCCGGTCGACAGCGTGGAGCTCCCGCGCTAGCGCCGATGCCAGGTCAAAACGAAAACCGTCCACGTGCATCTCCAAAACCCAATAGCGCAGGCTCTCCATCACCATGCGTAAAACATTGGGCTGAGTCATGTCCAGAGTATTGCCGCAACCGGTGTAATCCATGTAGTAGCGGTAGCCCTCGTTTTCCACATGCGCCGAGCGGTAATAGGCCGCGTTGTCGATGCCGCGAAAGCATAAGGTCGGACCCAATTGGTTACCCTCGGCGGTATGGTTGTAAACCACGTCCAGGATCACTTCGATGCCTTCGCGGTGCAGCGTCTTGACCAGGGTTTTGAATTCCGCCACTTGCTGCCCCAATACGCCGCTGCTCGAATAGCGCGCGTCTGGCGCAAAGAAACCGATTGAATTGTAGCCCCAATAGTTGGTCAAACCACGATCGACGAGATGTTTGTCGGCAACGAATTGGTGCACCGGCATGAGCTCAACCGCGGTGATCTCCAGCGAGTGCAGGTAGTCGAGCACCGGCGGGCAGGCTAATCCGGCGTAGGTGCCGCGCAAGCGTTCGGGCACCTGCGGATGACGCGCGGTGAAGCCTTTGACGTGCAGCTCATAAATTAACGTGCGGTGCCAATTGGTGCGCGGCGGCGCATCGTCGCCCCAGCTAAAAGCGGGATCGATAATCACACACTTCGGCAGCCCCGCCGCGCTATCGCGCGGGTCGGGCGCCAGATCGGCGTCCGGATGGCCGACCGTGTAGCCGAACAAAGCATCGCTCCACTTGATCGTGCCCGCGATGGCCTTGGCGTAGGGATCGAGAAGTAGCTTAGCGGGATTGAAACGATGACCGCGCGCCGGCTCGTAGGGGCCGTGGACACGATAACCATAGAGCTGTCCGGGCCGCAGTTCCGGCAAATAGAAGTACCATACCGGACCGGTCTTTTCCCGTAAAGGGATCCGCGCAATTTCGTTCTTACCATCGGGCCAATCGAATAAACAAAGATCGACAGACGTAGCATTTTCGGAAAAGAGCGAAAAATTGACACCCGCGCCGTCCCAGGTGGCGCCGAGTGGATAGGGTTTACCGGGCCAGACTTTCATCGTGATCATTAGCTCCTGGATTTTTTGTTGCGATCGATTCGACGCGCGCGAATAGCGCCACCGACATTGGCGCGAAGAGAAGCTCCACGCAATCGGCTGCTTCAAATTCCACGGGTAGAGCGCTACCCACGCCGCGCCAGCGCGTCTCGTTTGAGTCAAGTGCCTTGCGCCAGCGGCCCGGCGCCACCGGTAGCGCCAAAGGGACCATTTCCTGGTTGAAATTAAAAATCGTCATGACCACTTCGCTGCCGCTCCAGCGCCGCAACAGCAACACGCGATCGTTGTCGAAGCCGAGCACGTCGCACTGCTCCTTGCTCAATTCCTTCAGGGGTAAGAGATCGTTACGTAGGCGAAGCAACTCTCGATAGAACTCCCAGAGGGTGCGAAACTTGCCTTCGCGTTTGAGCCGTTGATTCAACTTGGCGCGCAAAAACGTCGCTTCGTCCTGCGGATCGGGGGGTTCTCCCTGCCAACTGAAGGCGGCGAATTCTTGGCGCCGGCCGTTGCGCACCGCTTCAACCAACTGCGCATCAGAATGGCTGATGAAATATTGAAACGGCGCCTCCTCGCCATACTCCTCGCCCATGAAGAGCAACGGAATATACGGCGACAGGATCACCGCTCCAGCGGCGAGCTTCAGCGCTTCGAATGAAACCAGCTGGCTCAGCCGCTCGCCGAGCATGCGGTTGCCCACTTGATCGTGGTTTTGTGAAAACACTACCAAGCGCTCGGCGGCAACGTCTTGGGTCGAAGTTCCATGTCGGCGCCGGCGGTGTTTGGAATACTCACCGGAATAAACAAATCCCTCCCGGTACGCCTTGACGAGTTGGTGGAACTCGCCGTAGTCGACGTAGTAACCGCCCCGTTCGTCGGTCAAGACGCCACGCAGGGCATGATGGAAATCATCATTCCACTGGCCGTCGAAGCCGTAGCCGCCAAACTCGCGCGCGCGAATCAAGCGCGAGTCGTTGGCGGCGCTTTCCGGGAATAGAAATATCTGGCGATTAAGCGTCTTTGCGGTCTGGTGGACTTCGTCCGTTAGCTGTTCGAGAAAAGTGTAGGGCGAGTGATCTAAAATCGCATGCACCGCGTCCAAACGCAGCGCGTCGATGTGGAATTCGGATATCCAGTAAAGCGCGTTGTCGATAAAATATCGGCGCACAGGGTCGCTATCCGGTCCGTCGAAGTTCAACGCCGAACCCCAGGGGGTTTTATAGCGATCGGTAAAATAGGGACCGAACTCGGCGAGATAGTTTCCCTCTGGCCCGAAGTGGTTGTAGACCACATCGAGAATTACCGCCATGCCGATTTGATGACAGGCGTTGACCAAGCGCTTTAACCCCTGCGGCCCGCCGTAAGAATTTTGCACGGCGAAGGGCAGCACACCGTCGTAACCCCAATTGCGGCTTCCGGGAAATTGCGCCACCGGCATCAGTTCGATGGCCGTGATGCCAAGGTCTTTGAGCTCGGCGAGATGCGGCACGATGGCGTCGAACGTTCCGTCGGCGCTAAACGTGCCGACGTGCAGTTCGTAAATGACGTAGTTCTTGAGCGGCAAACCCAACCAGTTTTGCTCCGTCCACGCGAATGTAGGATCGGTCACTTGTGAAGGTCCATGCACGCCCTGCGGTTGAAATTTCGAAGCCGGGTCGGGACGATCCTTTTCGCCATCGAGCCGGTAGCGGTAAAGAGTAGCGCTGGAAATGTTTTCGATCTCCACGGAGAAATAGCCGTCGGCTGACGCGACCAGCGGCACCACGCGTTCGGTTGGACCCGCAATGATCAAATCAACTGCCGACGCTGCCGGCGCCCAGACACGAAACTGGGAGCGGTTGTTCTCTAACAATTGTGCGCCAATCCAGGTTTGCAATTTTAACCTCACCCCCGCTCGATCGTGGTCCAACAGTTTTTCTCCGCGGCACGCGGAATGATGGTAATGCCGTCCCCCGCGACGATGTAACGCTCGCGATCGCTTTCGCGGTCGTAGCCGATCTCGGTTCCCGGAGCCAAGGTATTGAACTTGTCGATGATGGCATTTTTAATCCGGCAGCCGCGGCCGACTTCGACCCAGTCCATGAGGATAGAGTCCTCGATTTGGCAATAGCTGTGAATGCGCACATTTTGACCGATGACCGAGCCAGATATACGGCTGCCGCTGATGATGGTTCCTTCGGCGACGATGGAGTTAATGGCCACGCCGGTTCGGCTCGCTTCGTCGAAAACAAATTTTGGCGGCGCCCCGCCATAGCCTAAGGTTCGGATCGGCCAGCTCTTATTATATAAATTGAGCGATGGACGCACCGATCTCAGGTCCATGTTGGCCTCGTAGTAAGATTCGATGGTCCCAACGTCGCGCCAGTAGCTACCTTCTTCGCCTTTAAAATCTAAAGGCACGCTGTTTTTACCGAAGTCATAGGCCATCAGCTTGTGGCTCTTGAGCAACGCCGGCAGGATGTTTCGTCCGAAGTCATGTTGACTATCGTCTTGCTGCGCATCGTTTTGCAAAATCTCCAGGAGCAATTCGGCATTGAAAATATAGTTGCCCATTGACACTAGCGGCTAGGACGGCTTCCCGGGGATGGATTTGGGCGCCGCCGGCTTCTCGTCGAAGGCACGCACGCGCCAATCGTCGTCGACTTCGACAATGCCGAAGCCCGTGGCCGTTTCAATGTCGACCGGTATTACCGCCACTGAAACATCGGCGCCAGGAGCGCGGTGTTGCTCGATCATTTGCCGCACATTCATGCGATAAATATGATCGGCGCCGAAGACCGCCACCAGCTCCGGGCGGTGGCGCTCGATCAGATTAATATTTTGATACACCGCGTCGGCGGTGCCGCGATACCAATCGCTGCCCGTGCGCATCTGCGCCGGCACGACGTTAAGAAAGCGATCGTGGCGAAAGTCGCTGACGCGCCAGCCCTCGTCCAAGTGGCGAATCAAAGACTGCGCTTTGAATTGGGTGAGCACATAGATCGCTTCAATCCCTGAGTTGGCGAAGTTCGACAGCACGAAATCGATCAAGCGATACTTGCCGCCGATCGGCACCGCCGGCTTCGAACGCTCTTCGGTAAGTGGGTAAAGCCTTTCGCCTTTCCCTCCCGCCAATATGATTCCAAGTACATTCATCGTCATTCCCCGACAATTTCCGCTGGTAGGTGACGCGTTCCTAGAGCGAATAGGCCAAACCATGCCGCCGCCGTCCGAATGCTTTCTTTTTGTAGCCTCTCCAAGGTCAACCCTCGCTCTTAAAAAATGACACCGACAGCGGCGGTAGCGTAATGGTCAAGGAATGGGATCGGCCGTGCAGCGCAACGGGCGCCGCTTCGACCCCGCCGAGATTGCCCATGTTGCTGCCGCCGTACTCCACCGCGTCGCTGTTCAAGGCTTCGTGCCAAAAGCCGCCGCGCGGCGCGCCGACGCGGTAACTGTAGCGCGGCACCGGGGTGAAATTGCACACCACCAGGACGATCGTCGAGGTGGTTTTGCCCTTGCGGATCAGACTCACCACGCTGTCCTCGGCGTCGCCGCAGTCGATCCATTCGAAGCCGGCCGGATCGCAGTCCCATTCGTAAAGCGCCGGTTCGCTTTTGTAGAGATGATTGAGCTCGCGCACCCAATTCTGCAGACCGGCGTGCAGCGGCAGGTCGAGCAGTTCCCACTGTAAGCTCGCGTCATGGGCCCACTCGCGCCATTGGCCGAATTCGCAGCCCATGAACAGCATTTTTTTCGACGGCTGGGCATACATGTAACCAAAAAGAGCGCGCAGATTGGCAAACTTTTGCCAGTCGTCGCCGGGCATTTTGCCGATCAAAGAACCTTTGCCGTAGACGACCTCGTCGTGGGAGAGCGGCAGGACGAAATTTTCGTGAAAGGCATAGATCATGCGGAAGGTCAGCTTGTCGTGATGGAAGCGACGATGAATCGGATCCTGGCTCATGTACTCCAAAGTATCGTGCATCCAGCCCATGTCCCATTTGAGCCCAAAGCCCAAACCGCCCAAGTAATTGGGCCGCGATACCATCGGCCATGACGTCGACTCCTCGGCGATGGTTTCCACCTCCGGATGGTGTTCGTAAACCGCGCCGTTCAAGCGGCGCAGAAACTCAACCGCTTCGATATTTTCCCTACCGCCGTACTGGTTGGGAATCCATTCGCCTGCTTTGCGCGCATAGTCGAGATAGAGCATCGATGCCACCGCGTCGACGCGCAAACCGTCAGCGTGGTACTGGTCGAGCCAGAACAGCGCGTTACTGATCAAAAAACTCTGCACCTCGTTGCGGCCGTAATTGAAAATGGAGCTTTTCCACTCCGGGTGAAAGCCCTGGCGCGGGTCGGCATGTTCGTAAAGATGCGTGCCGTCAAAATACGCCAGGCCGTGTTCGTCGCCGGGGAAATGCGACGGCACCCAGTCGAGAATCACGCCGATACCGCGCTGGTGCAGCGCGTCGATGAGAAGCATCAGATCCTGCGGCGTGCCATAATTGCCCGAGGGCGCAAAGTAACCGGTAACTTGATAACCCCAGGAGCCGAAGAACGGATGATCCATGACCGGCATAAACTCGACATGGGTGTAGCCCATGTGGTGCAGATAATCCGCTAACTGGGTCGCCAACTCGCGGTATGACAGCGAGCGGTTGGACTCCTCGGCCACGCGCCGCCAGGAGCCGACATGCATCTCGTAAATCGCCATCGGCTTGTCGAGGCCCTGATGGCTGCGCCGTTCGCCCATCCATTGTTGGTCGTTCCAATGATAATCCAAATCCCAAACGATGGAGGCGAACTTCGGCGGGATCTCGTTGAAGATTGAAAACGGATCGGCCTTATCGGCACTGTAGTCGTTGAAGCGCGAGCCGATGTGATACTTATAGAGTGTGCCCTTGCCGATGTCGGGAAGAAATCCTTCCCAGATGCCTGACTCGCCCTTGGGTTGCAAGCAGTGGCGGCCTTTCTCCCAACCGTTAAAGTCGCCGATGACGCTCACATGATTGGCGTTAGGCGCCCACACCGCGAAATAGGTACCGCTCTCGAAGTCGGCACCGGCGCTGCTTCCCCGCGCGACCACATGAGCGCCGAGTTTGTCATAAAGGCGAAAATGGCTGCCCTCGTTGAACAGAAACAGGTCTTGATCGGTCAGGAGACTTAACGATTCGCTGTTCATAATTTGCTCTCACTCCCTCTCTCGCGCAATCGATCGATCGTCAGCAAAGTTTTTCGCAGCATCGGCAGCCTGCGGATTTGCTCCAAGGAGTAGCGCGCCTTGCGCTTCCAGTTGGGCCGCTCCTCCC
>JAERMN010000240.1 GCA_016844625.1 Deltaproteobacteria bacterium | reverse complement strand
GAAGATCCCAAAATCCACGAACAATTCGAAGCGGCGCTGTCCGAGGCGGGCGCGACTTGCCGGATGGGAGAGCGTCATCCATTTTGCACGGTGAAATCGAAATAGCGCGGCGGCTAGAGCCGCAATGAACTCGGAGTATCTCGCGCAAAGGCGCGAAGAATAAAAAATTCGAAGCACGAAATCCGAAACAAATCCAAATGACCAAAACAAATACAATGTTCCAAACAACCCGGATATGGATTCGGAGTTTTGGATTTTCCGAGTTTGAGATTTATTTGACTGCTGTTTGTTTCGGATTTCGTGCTTCGGATTTCGGATTTTGTCTCGGTAGCTTTTCGGTGCGATAAGTTGGGGGACAGGAGACGTAGTATGGCTTTGGCTAAGCGCATTATCGTATCGCTCGTCACACTCTTCCTGGTCGGTTGGTTTTCCCCGGTGTGGGGTCAGCAGGACAAGGCGGTGCAAAAGTTGCTCGACGGGGCGAAGAAGGAAGCTAAAGTAAAGCTCGGTCTGACGATGCGCTGGCAGGAAGCGGGCAAGCCATCGGGGCAGAAAATCGTCGAGACCTTTCAGGCCCGTTATCCATTCGTCAAGGTCGACTACGAGCGGGTTGGCGGCTCGCGCGAGCGCGAACGGGTTCTGACTGAGCTAGCGGCCGGCAAAGTTCCCTACGATGTGACCGTGTTGAGCGGGACGCAATTGGATCTGGTCATCAAGGCCAACCTCGCCGAGCCGGTGGACTGGCGCTCTCTGGGCGTGCATCCGCGCCACCTACATCCCGATCGTTTCGGCGTTTATTATCGTTCCCAACTGGTCGGCATTCTCTACAACCGAAAGATGATCCCCGATTCGGTCGGGTCGAAACTGACTTGGGAGGATTGCGCCAATCCTAAATGGAAGAAAAAAGTCGCGATGGACAATCGGCCGCGCTATCTGGAGATTTTTTATCAGCCGCACGTCTGGGGACGTGACAAGACGCTGGCCCACGCGCGCCAGCTGGGCGCCAATCAGACGATCTTCGAGCGCTCGCGCTCGGCTGCCGTCACCAAGCTAACCTTGGGTGAGTATCCGATCATCTGCGGCGCCAACTACTCGCACTATCGGGAACAGATCGCCTATCGAGGCGTGACCCATATCGGCTTTACGTTGGCCGAACCGGTGCCGGTTCCCCACGGCGATATCGTTTTTATACCGCGCGGCGCCGCTAGCCCAGAGGCCGCCAAGCTTTGGGTCGTCTGGTCGGTGACTGAGGAAGGCCAGCGAGTGCTCGATTCAGTCGAGTTTGACGGCAGTCCATTCGTCCCCGGCACCGAGCCGAACAAGATACTTAAAGGCAAAAAGACCGCGAGTTATGCGCCTCAATGGGAAGCCAAGGCCGAGGATTTGCTGAAAGAAATTCTCGAAGCCGTCGGCCTTCCGGTGGTTCAGTGAGGCTGAGTTTTGTGGTTGACCACGCAGATTTCGGCGTGGAACCATTAAATGGGGTTTCCAAAGGGGGCGAGCATCCCCTTTGCGAAATTCAATTGGCACCGGGGACAGTAACCCCGGCCGCGAAGTGGCTTCGTTTATGAGAGAAGGGCGCTCCGCCGGCGCTGGGCTTTTTTTTCTCGTCGTCGTCGTTGTTTTACTCTGGCTCATCTTAATCCCGCTCGGGCAAATGATCGTGAGCAGTTTCCGCACCGGACATCCGGTGGCGCCGGGGCCGTTCACGTTCAAGAATTATCTTGCCGCTTACTTAAATCCGCTCACTTACCGGATGATCTTCAACACCGTGCTGTTCGCCAGCGCGGGCACGGCGATCACGGTCTCGATCGCGGTTCTCTTCGCCTGGCTAATCGAACGCACGGATATGCCGCTGCGCAATCTGTGCTGGAGCCTTCTGTTAATTCCAATGGCCATGCCCGGGCTGCTCTTCTCCATCGCTTATGTGTTCTTGCTGTCGCCCAGGAGCGGCATCGTCAACGTTTTTCTGCGCGCTTTGTTTGGTGCGATTGGCATCGAGGTCGCCGAGGGGCCGATCAACATCTACTCGCTCGGCGGCATGATTTTTCTCGACGGCATTCGCGGTGTCACCACGGTGTTTCTTTTGGTGGTGGGAGCATTTCGGATGATGGACCCGGCCTTGGAGGAGGCGTCCTGGGCTGCCGGCGCGCGCAATTGGACGACACTTAGGCGCGTGACTCTGCCGGTGCTGTGGCCGGCGCTGCTGGCCGCGATCATCTATGAATTTAGCTCGTCGATGGAATCGTTCGAGGCGCCGCTGGTCGTCGGCCTTCCCGGCAACGTCTATGTCTACAGCACGATGATCTATATCTCGACCCGCGAGCCGCTGGCCAATTACGGCTTGGGCGCGACCTTCGCCGCCAGCTACGTTTTAATGGCAGTCGCCTTCGCTTACTTTTACCAACGCGCCATCCTGCGCCAGAGCGAACGCTTCACCACGGTGACCGGCAAAGGGTATCGGCCGCGAATTATGACGCTGGGCCGATGGCGCTATCCCGCTTTGGCGCTGTTCGTTGGCTATTTCTTTGTTGCCGTACTGCTCCCTCTCGGCGTGCTTATCTGGACTTCACTTTTACCGAGTTATCAGCCGCCTTCCATGGAAGCGCTCGCTCAAGCAAGCTGGAACAATTACCGGCTCGTGTTCAACGAACCGCAGGTGCTACGCACGGCGTGGAACACCGTCGTCATCACCGTGATTACGGCGACCGCGACTGTTGCACTGGCGTTCTCGGTCTCCTGGCTGGTGGTGCGCACGAAGGTTCGAGGAAGGTTCGCTCTCGACGGTCTCACCTTCGCCTCCCATGCAATCCCTGGAATCGTGGTGGCTTTGTCATTCATCATTCTTTATCTACAGCCGCCCTTCCGATATCTCGGCCTGTACGGCACCGTCTGGATCATCTCGCTCGCGTTGATCACGCAGTACGTCGCCTTTGCCAGCCGCTCGACCAATGCGGCGATCACGCAAATCCATCGAGAGTTGGAAGAAGCCGGTGAGGTGAGCGGCGCGGGGCGCCTGCAGGTCATCTGGCAAATCACCTATCCGTTGATCCGGCCGGCGTTTATCGCCGCGTGGATTTGGGTCGCGGCACACGCGGTGCGCGCTTTCTCGATCCCGCTGCTCTTGGCGAGCCGCGAAAATCGCACGCTGGCGGTCATGCTCTGGCACTACTGGGATGAGGAAGCCAACCAGCCCGCCGCCGCAGCATTGGGCGTCGTGCTCATCTTGTTTTTAACTCTTTTCACATTCTCCGGTCGGGTCCTGATCAGCAGGGGTTTCAGCCAGAAATGAGCGAAGCCGTTGCACGCCGCAACCAAAGAGAAAAATAGCCGCAAAGAACGCATAGAACACAAAAAATCGGCGAGGAAATCCGAAATGTAGGGGCGAATGGTATTCGCCCTTCTTCGCGGTGCAGAACAGAAATTGATTTCACCACGAAGGGCACGAAGTTCGGAGTCTAAGGGAGCGCGGACATTCTTGTCCGCGTTTTGTTGCGGGTTAGAAAACCCGCGCTCCGTTGAAGAACCGTTTCCGCGCGATCAATATGGACGCTATCGCTAAATTGCCTATCGAATGCGTACGATTCGCAAACTTTGCACATTGACTCTGCGGAAGCTTATCTGACATGCTGCGGCTCTAGGAGAATCAAGCCTAGTGACGCCGGTAAGCCGGAGTGGATCGAGATGAAGCCGATCATCGAAGTTGTGAATGAGGCGCTGAAGGCGGCGGGGAAGAATTAGCGAGGCGTCGTGATCATCTTGTAGGGGCAGGCCCCCGTGCCTGCCCGGTCGGAGGGCAACCACGGGGGGTTGCCCCTACAAAATCGTTGGACCGGGGAAAGGGGACAGGCTACTTTATTCTTTGACACGCGATTTCGTGAAAGATTATTACGGATAACCATAGAAAAAAGTAGAATGTCCCCTTTTTTGAATCCGAATAACAAATTCGGTAAAGAAGGCCGTAGGCAACCGCAAGAGAGGATATCCATGATTGAGAAAATTCTCGTCTGTTTACTGGTAACTTTCTTTCTGACTACTGCCTCTCTAGCCGACGCGCAGCAGCCGAAGAAAATTCCTCGGGTAGGGTATCTATCGGAGGCCGATCCAGCTCGCGAATCCGCGCGTGCCGAGGCTATTGGCTTGGCTCTGCGCGAGCGCGGCTTCGTAGAAGGGCAGAACATCGCCACCGAGTACCGATATGCGGTGGAGAAGCGCGATCGCTTCGCTGAACTGGCGGCCGAGTTGGTGCGACTCAAGGTTGATGTCATCGTGGTCGCTGGAGGGGCCGGGCTGATCCTAGCCGCCAAGAACGCGACCAAAACGATTCCCATCGTTATGCTGGGCGCCGGGTCCGATCCGGTCGAGGCTGGTCTAATTGATAGCCTTGCCCGTCCCGGCGGCAACGTCACTGGCCTTACACGTCTTACCGGAGAATTAGGTGGGAAGCGGCTGGAGCTGCTCAAAGAAGCGGTTCCTAAAGTTGCACGTGTCGCGGTGCTCAACGATCCGGGCACACGGAGCAATGTCGTCGAGATGAAAGAGATTCTCCCAGCGGCGGCGCGTGCGCTGAAATTGACTCTTCGGTCTTGGGAGGTGCGAGCGGCGGACGATTTCGATAGGGTCTTCGCTACACTGAGTAAGGAGCGCCAGGATGGACTGTACGTGCTCCAAGGCCCGCTCATGAATGCTAACCAAAAACGGATTGTGGCCTTTGCGTTAAAGAGCCGGTTGCCATCCGTGTACAGCGGCACACAATATGTAGATGCCGGTGGGCTCATGTCCTACGGGGCGGACCTCGCGGAGAGCTACCGGCGCGTCGCATATTTCGTGGACAGAATTCTGAAGGGAGCCAAGCCCGCAGACCTGCCGGTGGAGCAGCCGATGAAGTTTGAGTTTGTCATCAATCTAAAGACAGCGAAACAGATTGGCTTGACGGTTCCGCAGTGGACGCTGATGAAGGCAGACAGGGTGATTCGGTGAGGGCCGAGATCGTTTCAGGTGCCGCAGTTAGAGAGGTCTTTGAAACCGTGGGCGTATGACTTCGATAGGCAACAAGACCAAGCCTTGAATCACGCGAAAGTGACGCAAATTCTGTGTTAGCAGCGGCAGTTTCCTGGCTAGAGCGGATGCACCGATGAGAGCGTCGCCCTTGGCAAGCGTGGGATAGCGAATTTTCAAGTGCGAATATTCGTCAGTAACTCGCCGGTCGATGCGGATGAGCCGAAAGCGTTTAAGTAGCGTCAATATGGCTTGGCGCTCCGAGGTTTTCTGGCCTCGTTTCGCGAGAAGTTCTTTCTTTGTGATCGCAGAATAATAGACCCGATATTTAGCTGATTCGAGTTAGCTCCGGTAAGCTCTGTGGTTGAGGTACGCGATGAGGACGTCCGTATCGACTAGGAGTTGATTTTCTCCCATCGGCGGATTTCCTCGAGAAACTTCTTGTCTGTAGCGTGGTGGTCTTTGGAGCGCATGGATTCGATTAGCTGTACGGGATAGACGCCGCGCCGTTTCGCCTCTTTGATGACCGCACCCTTAATCCTACGGTCGACGTTCAGCGTCCAGGATTCTTTTTTCAGTTTGTTTGTGGCCATTACTTTCGCTCTTGAGGCCATCATAACGGGGTATCGTAACGTAAGTCAATTCTTCCTCACGTTCAGTAATCGGTCTTTTACTGGTACACGATAGGTCTTGCGCGAAGTTTTGAATAACCGTAAGAATTCATCACCAAGCAATGGATGGTTATGAAGTTGTTGAGAGACTAGCCCGTCGAATCGACGCTGCGTTTCAGCTTGAGCAAGAACGGAGAATCAAATGGAAACGGCTTCATCGTTGGCTTACAAAGACCTGCGCGAGTATTTGGCTGCCGCGGATAAGCTCGGCGAACTGCGCATGGTTAACGGTGCGGATTGGGATTTGGAGTTGGGCGCGATTACTGAAGTGGCGGCGCGGGCGGCGAATCCGAAAGTTGTTTTGTTCGACAACATCAAAGGCTATCCGAAGGGATTTCGCGTCGTGACCAATCCGGTTTGCTCGGCGGCGACCACGGCGTTGGCTTTCGGGCTCGATCCTAAACTCACCGGGCTCGACATCATTCGCCAGTGGAAAGAAAGACTCGGCAAGCAGACGCCGGTCAAGCCCGTGGAGATTTCCAACGGGCCGATCACGGAGAATTGCGACAGCGGCGACAAAATTGATCTGCTCAAGTTTCCGACGCCGCGTTGGCATGAGGAAGACGGCGGGCGTTACATCGGCACGGGTTGCATGGTGATCATGGAAGATCCCGACGGCAAGTGGACCAACGTCGGCACTTATCGCGTGTGCGTGCATGATAAGAACACGCTGGGCATTTGGATTTCTCCTGGCAAGCATGGGCGTTTGATTCGCGAGAAATATTGGGCGCAGGGCAAAGGTTGCCCGGTAGTGATCAGCTTCGGCCAAGATCCGGTGCTGCAAAAGGTCGCTAGTTGGTACGAACCTTGGGGCGTTTCGGAATTGGAAATCGCCGGCTGGCTGTTCGGCGAGCCAGTGAAAGTCATCCGCGGCAAGGAAACCGGTTTGCCGATTCCCGCGACATCGGAATTATGCGCGGAAGGATTCATCGTGCCGCCGCAGGAAGACAGTCGAGCGGAAGGACCGTTCGGCGAGTGGACCGGCTACTACGCTTCGGGCACGCGCAACGAGCCGGTGGTCAAAGTGAAGAATATTTTTTACCGCAACGATCCGATCATCTTCGGCATGCCGCCGGGGATTTCCGGCAAGTCGGTGCCGCTCAGCGCCGCCAATGTTTGGCTGGCGCTGGAAAAAGCCGGCGTCACCGACGTGCAGGGCGTGTGGGAGTATCAGACGCGCTACATCACGGCGATTTCCATCAAGCAGAAATACGGCGGCCATGCCAAGCGCGCGGCGATGGCGATGTTGGGTTCGACCTACGGCTACCATCGCCGCTACGTCATCATCGTAGACGACGATGTCGATCCGTCGAACATCGACGATGTCTTGTGGGCCATGGCGACGCGCTCTGATCCGGCGACGGCGATCAATGTCATCACCGAGGCCTGGAGCACGCCGCTCGACCCGCGCATCAC
>JAERMN010000239.1 GCA_016844625.1 Deltaproteobacteria bacterium | reverse complement strand
TTCGCTCGAAGCTTTTCTTGATGAGTATTCCAAGGACGCGCGATTCGGCTTGCTCTTATATGGCGGCGAGACAATCGTGCCGCTGACGCCAAGAATCGTAGCCGTGCCTGTGCGGGCGATCCTGTAATAGCGGCGCCTACTTTCCGCCTAACTCTTTCAACGCTTCGTCTACTAGCGACGGGTCGACGACCATTTGCGGCGTGATGGTGGCCGGGATTAGTTTGGCGTCTTTTTCGATTTGTAACAATATGTCGACGCCGTCCAAGGGGACGCGGCCGTCGCGGCTGAAGGCGTTGACGACGACATCGTAAGATTCTCGCGCCAACTTTTCGTCCATGTTAAAACGCTTGCGGATGACCTCGGTGGTCCCGGCGGCGTTGTCTTGAATGAAGCGCAGCGCTTCGATTTCGGCCTTCAGGACTCTTTTGATCTGGGCGCGGTTGCTTTTGATTCTCTCGATGGTCGTGCCCAGACCTGAGAACGGGATGACCACGTGATCGGCGGTTTGCGCCAGGATCGGGAAGCCTTCGCGCTTGAGCTGCACGGAAAAGGGCGGCGCCACAACGACGGCGTCGACGCGGCCCATTTTGAAAGTGTCGACCATCAGTTTCTCTTCGCCGATGGCGAGAATCTTTACGTCTTTGTCGATGTCGAGGCCGAACTGGCGCAGGGTCATCCGGGTGCTGACGTGATTGGTGCCGCCAATGGAGGTGAGTCCGATGACCGCGCCTTTCAAGTCTTTGACGCTCTTATATTTATTCTGGCCGATGATGCTGAAGAACGGCGCTTTGATGCTCGTCGAGATTGCCCGCACCGGCAGATTCCGCGCCGCTGAACGGATCACCGAACCGATCAGCTCGGCGTAATCGATGTCCCCGCCGAGCAGCGCCGCCATGGCGATGTTTGGGCGCATGACGATCAGTTCCACTTCACTGCCGTGTTTCAGATAAAAGCCGCGATCTTTGCCGACGAACGGCACGAGGAACGCCATGGAAGTAGTGGCGATGGCGATGCGGACTTTGTCCGGGGCGGTTTTCTCTTGGGCGCGCGTTAGGCCGGGGATAAATGAAAGACTGAACAAAAACGCTGCGATCACTCGGGTGTTAATCATCCGTTGATATCTCCTGTCGTTTCAATCGCTGCCGGTTTGATTCTCCGTAGCTTGCTGCTCCCAGTCCTCTCAGACTCCGTCATTCCCGAATGCTTCTATCGGGAATCCAGGCGGGTCCAAAACTGGACCCCCGACCCATTCGACTTGGCTCAGGGTTGCCCGTCGAGAGCCTCTGGGTCGAACGATGGTGAGCACAGTCGAACCACGATAAAAACATTCGGGGGTGACGCCTTTAAGATAATCTCATCGTCTGATACCCCGCAGCTTGCTGCGGGGGTTGTTCATTTCGCGATGGGCAACTCAATTCGCCCGCCCCAACACTTCTTTGATCAACGACGCATATTTTTTGTCGAGCTCGGCTTTGAAATCATCGCTGACCGCATTGACCGCGGGAAACTGGTCTTTCCATTCGTACGGCCGCGTCGCGTCGATGATGGCGCGTGAGTTGAAACCTTTGCGTTCTCTGGGGATCGCCGGATCGAGGGGGCCGCTCCAACAGCGGCGCAGGATGTCGATGTTCTCCGGTTCGGAGCGGGTCGAGATCGCCCAGATGACATCGTCGGGATTGTAAATATCGATGTCGTCATCGACCACAATGACATAGCGGCCAAGATAGGCGCCGGCGCGGCATTGGCTGGCGACCAGCGCGGCCTGTTTGGCATGGCCCGGATAGCGCTGCTTGATTTTTACGATGGAGAAAAATCGATAGGCGCTCGGGTTGAGCCACACGCCTTGGACATCGGGAACGCCGGCGTCGTCGAGGGCATTCCAGATCAACGCCGCGCGTTGAATCGAGCGGTGAAAGCCCTGATTGGCCGACGGTCTGAGCGGCGGCTCGCCGCAGAGAATCGGATTGTTACGATGGTAGAGCGCCTTGATGCGCACCACCGGTTCGGGCCGGGTATCGCTGGCGTAATAACCCGGCCACTCGCCGAACGGACCTTCGGGCAGATCGTCGCCCGGCAGCATTTCCCCTTCGATCGCGATCTCCGAAAACGCCGGGATCGGCAGCCCCGTGTGCGGCCCGCGCACCAGCTGGATCGGCTCGTTCAACACGCCGCCGGCGTAGGCGAACTCGCTCATCTTGACGGGCACGTCGGTGCAGCCGGCGATGAACAAGAGCGGATGATGGCCGAAGGACATGACGACCGGACAAGGCTTGCCCATGTCAAAATATTTTCTGCGGTGTAGGCCGCCGTGTTTTCCCGGCGAAATATAAAGCGCGACGGCGTCTTTGCCTTGCAGCATGACGCGATAGGTGCCGGCGTTGATCCAATGTTCCTCGGGATCTTCGGTGATGACGAGATCGTCGGTGCCGATGTAGCGGCCGCCATCGAGCTCGTGCCAACGCGGAATCGGAAAGGCTTCGAGGTCGATATTTTTCTCCACGCAGTTCTCGAAGATCGGCGCGCTTTTTACGTAGTCGGGCTCCACCGGCTGAAGATTTCTCACCTTGCGCCGCCAGCTCTGAATGTAGTCCGTGATGCTGACGTTGGCATCGGTGCCCATCGCCAAGGCGAGCCGTTTGATGCCGTCGATCTGGCTGCAAAGAACAGACATGTCCTGGCGCGCGTCGGGTATTTTCTCGAACAGCAGTGCCGGCGCGCGCTTGCTCCGTTCGAGAATCATCTCGACCAGCCCGCCCATGTCTCGATCCCAGGGAATACCCTCGACGCGGTAGAGTTCGCCGATCTTTTCGACTTCTTTGAGCCAGGCGCGTAGGTCGTGGTTGGAGGGAGTCATCGCTTAAAATCCTCGAAGAGGTTCAAATCGTTCAAGCCGTTCAAAATGTTCAAGTCGTTAGAAGAACCCAAGCTCCGTCGCCAAGTCTTCAGGTCGCGAGCTCTGCCGCCGCTCGGTGCATGAGGCCGTAGAGATCGACCGCGGCCAGCGCGCAGTATTCCAAGTTGTAGCCTTCGCGGCAGTCGGCGTAGCCGTCTTCTAAGATGCGCTGCATGACTAGTTTGTTGAAGCTGCCGTGGCCCATGACGCCGTCGTCATGTTCTTTCAGATCGGCCTCTTCGTGGGTGGAAAAATAAACCGCTTGCGGTTTGGTAAAGCCATATTTCTGCGTCAAAGTTCTAAACCACAGCGCCGACCAGTGGCCGATGGGTTCTTCGGTCATCATGGAAAACCACCACTCGGCGACGGTGCCTTCCCACATGAGCTGGCGTTTGAAATCAAGAATCGCGCGGCACTCCGGCAGCATCGGCTCGCGCAGTATTTCGTCTCTCGTCAGCCCCAGCGCTTCGGCGGTCTGCAACATCACCAACACATGGCCCGGCGGCTTGGGATGAATGAATTCATCGGCGATCTTCATGCCCAAAGGTCCCATGAGATCCGGATGGCGCTTAAAAAAACCGATATGCTTGTGGTAGGAGACTGACACCAGTGTGTTGATCTCGACGGTGAAATTGCCCCAGTTCTTGAAAAACAGCTTGATCGCCGACATGGGCAGCTTCCCTTCGAGAAACTGACTCATGAACAGCCCGTTGGTCACCCGTTCTTTCCAGCGCTGGATGACTTTCTGGTTAACGGCGTTGATATAGGCTTTGGCGTCTGCGGGGCTCATTTTGACGCCGAGCTGGGGAACGAGCTGACTCATAGCGCGACTCTTATCGATGGGTTCTTCAGGCTTTTGTCTGGATAACGTGCTGCGTTCTGTTTGTTATGTTCACCACGAAGGGCACCCTTCGACGTCGCTCAGGCCAGGCTCCGGACACGAAGGGTTCGAATAATCGAAACTCCGAACTTCGTGCTCCCTTCGGCTTTGCTCAGGGCATGCTTCGTGTCCTTCGTGGTGAAATCAGCTTCACAGTAAACCCGAAATAACCTATTCATCAATGCCGGTTGGATGCCATTTGCGCGGCGCAACTGTTTAGGGTTGCGCGTTTCGGGTTGGGGAGGAGAACTCGAATCGCGAAACCCAGGACTCGAAACTCTTTTTATGTTCGATACAGATTGTCGATGAAGCCGCTGTCGTCGATGCGGCGCAAATAGTGAAAATCCCACAGCGCCATGGGATCGCATTTCTCGGCGGCTTTGTCCTGCTCGATGGCGATTTCATAGACATTGGAGATTGCCGGGATGGTCGCGTAGGGTTTGGCTTGCAGGATCAACTTTAGATCCTCGTAGAGGTGCGTCGCAGTCTCGTCGTCCATGTCGCCCTCGGCTGTATATTTGTCTTTGATAATCTTGATGCACTCGGCTCGGTGGGTCTTGAAATAGGCGATGCCTTCGCAGAGGCCGCGCAGCATCTTATCGACGATATCGGGGTGCTTTTCGACGAAGCCCGCGCCGCTCGAAACGGTGGTGAACCACACCATCGGTAAATACGGCACCTCGATGACTTTCAGACCGGCGCGCTTGGAAAGAATATCCGCCGGCGGCGTGACGAACGCGGCATCGGCTTCGCCGTCGCGCACGGCCTCCCAATGAAATTTGCTGCCCTTGGCGTTCTCGACATGACAATCATTGATCAAGCCGGCCTGTTTGATGAAAAGCCAGGTGTTCAATCCCGGATGTTTGCCTTTGGTCGCGACTTTTTTGCCTTTGAGATCGGCGACTTTGTTGATGCCCGAGTCGGCGCGTACGATCAAGCGGTGATTGAGTAAGCTCACGGTCTGGCCGAGGTAAACCCATTTATCGCCGGCCGGGCGTTGAATGTAGGGCGACAGATGATTGCCGCCGACGAACTCGACGGAACCGTTGGCGACGTTTTTGTGCGAGTCTTCCGAGGTAATCTCGTAATCATAATTAACTTCCAAGCCATGCTTGGCCCAGGATCCCGATTCGTGCACGACGTGTAGGAACGGTAAGTGGCTGTCTGAACGATAGGGGAAATTTACTTTGTCCATGATGCGATCCTCCTTGAATGCCGACCTTATTTCTTGTCCGCGCCGCCGTCAACTGTTGCCCCGTATAAAGACCGCTAGATGGACTCAAGGATTTGAATTATCAGCCAGTTTCTAACGGCAAGTTTCCGGTTCTCAGGTTAACTCGAAACCAGGCACCGGGAACTTTAAACTCAGTCTACTATCCTAAGCCAAGCTCCCGCTGTGCTTCCGAGAGTAAATGAGCCGTTAGGGTTGTCATCTCATCCTCAAAATTTCGGCTCTTCAGTCTGTGTAATTACCTGGCGCTAGCACCTTGATTTCGTTCACCACGAAGATCCCAGCGCAGCAAAGCCGCAACCAAATCTCGGAATATCTCGCGCAAAGCATGTCCTGAGCCACGTCGAAGGGACGCAAAGGTCGCAAGGGTCGGAGAAAAATGGTTAAAAATGTTTGCACGATTATTTATCTTTTCCTTCCGAACTTGGCGTGCTTGGCGTCTTGGCGCGAGTCAATCCCGGTGTTCGAGTCTTACAGGGCAGCAGAAAATTTGCCCGAGCCGCGCAAACTTTCAACTATAGTAATACACGCTTTTCTCCAGACTGCGCTGGGGAAAAGAGGTTCGCCTGTCGGCGAACAGCCGCAACCAAAGAAGATAGGAACTGTTCACCACGAAGGACACGAAGTTCGGAGT
>JAERMN010000020.1 GCA_016844625.1 Deltaproteobacteria bacterium | reverse complement strand
CCGGTGAGTTCCCGCAGCAAGTCGATGGCTGACTGCTTGGGGATTTGTGGCAATGCCGGAGCGAGTTTCAGAAGATTACGGCACTGAGCCAGCGTTTGTTTTTTGGAACGGTTAGCCAGAAAGCCGAAGTGACGGATGCGCATGAAGCCGTCGGGCAAGACGTGGAGGAGAAAGCGGCGGATAAATTCAAGGGCCTCCAGGGGAATCGTCTTTTTTCGATTTCCGTCTTTGCGATCCCGATAGCTCAGAGTGACCTGACTATTTTGGACTGCGAGAATGCGATCATTGGAGAGCGCCACGCGGTGGGTGTAGCGGCCGAGGTAGTCGAGCACGGTCTGTGGAGAGCCGAACGGCTTTTTGGCGTAGACCACCCACTTCTTTTGGCGTGATGCTTTGATCTCGTTGTCGGCCGGCGGGATTTTTCCTTTATCACAGGCCTGCTTTAACCGATCGAGAAACTTTCCCCGAAACACTCGACTCAACGCCTTGACCGGGAACAGAAAGTTTTTGCGCGCCGATATCCAGCGACTGTGCTCGAAGGATAGAGCGCCGGCGGGAACCAGACAGTGCAGATGAAAATGGTCTTTGAGAGTTTGATCCCAGGTATGCAGCACGGCGATGATCCCAAGGGTTCCCTTAAGACGTGTCCGGCCAAACTCCAGCAGCGTTTCACTGACGGCTTTAAAAAGCAGAGCTAATACAATCTTTTTGTGGGCGAGAATCAGCCGGTTAAATTCATGAGGCAAGGTAAACACTAGATGGAAGTATCCTACCGGCAAAAGCTCAGCGGTTTGCTTTTGAAGCCACTTGGACTTGGCCAGTGACTGGCACTTGTTGGCCGTGTCAGGCTTTGCTTGTTTGATAATTACGTCGGCTCCCTGGCGGAGTTGGTTGCAGAACCGCTCCATCTCCATCTGGACGTACCTGCTTATTGTTCCTACAAAATTACGACTTGACAGGAAAATTATTGGATGCCCGTTTCTGACTCCGCGTCAGAAGGGAAAGTCTCTCGAGTCCCTTTTCATGGCGCGCTGCTCCTCGCGATAGGACCCGATTATCGCCTTTAGCGTTTCAAGCCCATCCTTGGACTGGAGGTCATGAATGCTCGCTTCCATGCTGGCGTTGACCTCGTCCAGTGCGCGAGCTTCGGCGGGCCCGTTGGTCCGTATAGTGGCGCCGAACGGCCCGTCGGGAACTGCGATGGGCTGGTAGCGCGGATGGTACGGGAGATCGTGAAGTTCCCGTTCTAGGTTTTGAACCTGTTCTTTCAGCGTCTGATTGTAGATGGCCAGTTTCTCGTCCGTCAGACGTTCGATGTCGCCTTCTTCACGCTGAATCCATTCCATCTCAAGCCGAAGCAGCGTGTGCATGTCGTTGTTGCGGTATGCAACGGTGAGTTCCTGCATGAGGACTTCTTTTTGCCCCCTGCGCGCGGCATCGAGTTCGAGATCGGGATGCAGTACCCTGGCAAGCTGCTTGTAGATTGTCGCAACCGTTTTTTTGCGGAGATCCTCGGCCTGTCTCTGGCGTTCTTCCTTTTCCATCTGGCGTTGAGTCTTGCGTGGCCGGCTGGACGACTGCCATTTTTCTTCAGCACTCTGCCGGAAACGATCCGCCATTTCGGCGGCCTTGGCGGCCAAGGTCTCCTCCCTCATTCCGGGCTTGATGTCTGAAAGGTCGATCTCGATGCCAAGATCGCTAAACACCGATTCGATTTGCTGGCGCGCCTCCTCCATCTCCTCGCGTTCAACTTCTTCGAAACCGCGTCCGTGGACGCGCTCGAACAGCGCCCGAAGGTCGCCGTCCGATAACGAGCCCTCCTCGAAAAGGATTCCTTGCAGCTGGTTTGCGATGACCTGGCGCAACGTTGAAAGCGCGCTTTTCGCCTTCAGGCGCTTGTCGTCCAAGAAGGCCGCGAGTGCCCGCACGAGTCCCTTCCGCAATTCCGTTTGACGCCGCAGTCGCGGATGAAGGTGCTCGCCATAGTAGGCAAGAGCATCGTCGAGCCGCCGGGTCTCGCGCTCGATTTTCAACCGGAGAGCTTGGATACTTTCGACCAGACGATTAAAAGTCTGCTGGGCCTTCGTCAGCGGCCGGCCGCGCGGCGAAACCAACGTCAGGCCCGCGGACTCTGGTTCCAAGCGCCCCACGCTGTCCTCGAATAACGAAATCTGTTCGCTCGCCATCGCCATCTCCCATTCAGTTCAATCTGTTTGGATATCGGGCATCGCGCCGGGAGACAGTTTTGGTCGGGGAGTGCAAAGGGTCAGGTCCGCACACAAAACATCTTTCGCTACGCTCGGCCGGTGTCAGTGGAGCGTATCTCATGCTCAGGAATCAATATCGACGATTAGAAACCCGTGCTAATTGGGGTACATTTCGCGCGGCTCGAATTCAGCGCTGGTATAATTTGGCTCAGGACTACGTCTCTCTCAAATGAACCAAAAACGGGCCGCCGCGCCGAACACTTCCGACCACCGTCGACCGACCCGTTTTCATCCGTCCTATGTCACTTCAACAACTCACGAACACCCGCTCACCGCGCCGCAGTTCAGGCATTTATAGCAGGCGCCGCAGCGGATCATGATCGCGCCGCAGTCGGAACATGGCGGCGCGTCTTGTTGATACAAGCTGGTGATGCTGCTGATGCTCGTCACCGGCGCGCCGCCGCGCGGCGTATGGGGCATGATCGAGACAACTTTTTTCGAGTGCGCTTCTTCCCCTGGCTCATGTTTAACGACGCCAGCTTCTTGTTGCGCCTCGCCGTCGAGAAACTTACTGGCCAACCAGCGGAAGATGTAATCCATGATCGACTTGGCCATCGGAATATCGGGATTCTTGGTGAAGCCCGAGGGCTCGAAGCGCATGTGGCTGAACTTGTCGACCAATCCCTGTAACGGCACGCCGTATTGGAGCGCGATGGAAATCGCCGTGGCGAAGGAATCCATCAGACCGGAGATCGTCGAGCCCTCCTTCGACATGGTGATGAAAATTTCCCCCGGCTGGCCGTCTTCATACATGCCGGCGATGATGTAGCCCTCATGGCCGGCGATATCGAACTTATGCGTGATCGAGCGCCGCTCGTCGGGCAGCTTGCGCCGCAGCGCCCGCGCTTCTTTACTCTCAGCCACCGTCGCTTTCTTTTCTTCCTTGTCCTTTGAAGTGTTAAGCGGCTGGGTGCGTTTGGAACCGTCGCGGTAAACCGCGATCGCTTTGAGCCCCAGTTTCCACGACTCCATGTAAGCGTGCATGATCTCTTCCACGGTGGCGTCATTGGGCATGTTGATGGTCTTGGAAATCGCCCCCGAAATAAACGGCTGCACGGCGCCCATCATCTTCACGTGGCCCATGTATTGAATCGTCCGGCTGCCTTTCTCCGCTTTAAAGGCGCAATCGAACACCGCCAGGTCGTCGTCTTTAATATGCGGCGCCCCTTCGATGGTGCCGTTCTCTTCAATGTACTCGATGATTTCCTGACTCTGCTTGACGTCGTAGCCCAAACGCTTGAGCGCGCGCGGCACGGTGTTATTGACGATTTTAAACATGCCGCCGCCGACCAGTTTTTTATATTTGATCAACGCAATATCCGGCTCGACACCGGTGGTGTCGCAATCCATCATGAAAGCGATCGTGCCAGTGGGCGCCAACACTGAAATCTGCGAATTTTTGACGCCATGTTTTTCCGCCTCGGCGCAGGTCTGGTCCCAAGCTTCGCGCGCCGCCGTGAGCAGATCGAGCGGCACATGGGACGGCGAAATTTTGTAAGCCTGCGAGCGATGTTTGTTTAACACTCGGAGCATCGGCTGGCGGTTAAGATCGTAACCGTCAAAAGTTCCAGTCGCGGCGGCGCTGCGCGCCGACTGGAGATAACCTTGACCAGACATTAATGCCGTCACCGCGGCAGCGTAGGCCCGCCCAGCGTCGGAATCATAGGGCAGGCCCAAGCTCATAAGGAGCGCACCCAAATTGGCGTAGCCCAAACCGAGCTCGCGAAAAGCATGGGCATTAGCAGTGATCTCAGCGGTCGGGTAGGAGGAATTATCGATCAAAATATCCTGGGCCAGGATGATAATATCGACGGCGCGGCGAAACGACTCGGTATCGAAGACGCCGTCCTCGCGCAGATACTTAAGCAGATTGAGCGAAGCTAAATTACACGCCGAGTTGTCCAAGTGCATGTACTCGGAACAGGGATTGGAGGCGTTGATCCGCGCGGTGTTCGAGCAGGTATGCCAATCGTTGATCGTAGTGTCGTACTGCATGCCGGGATCGCCGCAAAAATAAGTGCTCTCGGCGATCATGCGCAAAAGATCCTTTGCCTTGTAAGTTTCGCAAGGCTGGCCGCTGGTGACATATTTGGTTTGCCACTCACGGTCTTCTTGCACCGCCTGCATGAACTCGTCGGTGACCCGGACGGAATTGTTGGCGTTTTGAAAAAACACGCTGCCGTAGGCCGGACCGTCAAGGCTCGAATCGTAGCCGGCTTCGATCAGCGCCCAAGCTTTTTTCTCCTCTTCAACTTTGCACTTGATAAAGTCTTCGATGTCCGGATGGTCGACATTCAAGACGACCATCTTGGCGGCGCGCCGGGTTTTGCCGCCGGACTTGATCACGCCCGCCGAGGCGTCGGCGGCTTTCATGAAAGAGACTGGCCCGGACGCCGTGCCGCCGCCGGCCAACTGTTCTTTGGCGGAGCGGATCTTCGAGAGGTTGACGCCGGAGCCCGAGCCGCCTTTAAAGATCACGCCTTCCTTGCGATACCAGTCGAGGATGGAATCCATAGTGTCTTCGACGGCGAGGATGAAACAAGCCGAGCACTGGGGCTTTTCCTCGATGCCGCAGTTAAACCACACCGGGCTGTTAAAGCAGGCCTTTTGATGAAGCAAAATATGCGTCAGCTCGTCCGAGAATGCTTCGGCATCTTCCACAGTGGCGAAGTAGCCATCTTTCTTGCCCCAGCCGGTAATCGTTTCGACCACGCGGCCGATCATTTGGCGCACGCTATGTTCGCGCTGCGGTGTATTGAGCGGGCCGCGAAAATATTTGGAGACGACTACCTGGGTGGCCATCAGCGACCAGGATTTAGGAATCTCAACATTGGTTTGCTCAAATACCACCTTGCCCTTTTCGTTGGTAATGGACGCGGTGCGGAACTCCCATTCGACTTCGTCATAAGGGTGAACACCGGCGCGGGTAAAGTAGCGGGCAATCTTCAGCCCGCTCTTGACCCGTCCCTGAGCCTCTTGGACCCCGAAGTCGGCCGCCTGCGATAAATTATTCGCCATGGTTCATTCTCCCTTTTCCCCTCGCCGCTCGCAATATATGGTGTAGATGAATTAGAAATGCACTATATTTGGTATTTGTAGAGACAATTTTATTTTTTGTCAATAAAAATTTCCCGGCATTTAATTTAGCCTGATTTTTCGCGACCTTTCACGGTTTGATCAAGCAGTCCGGCGCGCCCCATAGTCAAACTGGCGTCGCCCACGCACTTCTGTTAACGTCCCATTCAGGGAAAATGGCAAAGAAAGACCTACAGTTAGAGCGCCTCGGCGTGGTGTTGAGTCAGTCCCTTAAGCGTCTCGATCTGATGCCCCGTTTAGATGAATACGGCGTCTGGCCGATCTGGAATGATGTGGTCGGCAAAACCATCGCCAACAATGCTCAACCGGAAAAGATCCGTAACGGCACGCTGTTCGTCAAAGTCTCGAGCCCAGTGTGGATGCAGCAACTGCAATTCATGAAAGAAATGATTACCGAAAAGCTTAATCAAAGGCTTAAGAACGACGCGGTGAAAACGATCTTTTTCATGGTCGGACGGATCGACGCGCGGGAAAATGACTCGCTTGCGCCAAGTTATGCCGCCGACCCGCCACGCCAAGTGAACGAAGAATTTTTGCAGTCGATTGACGACCCGGAAATTCGCGAGACCTTTCACAAGCTCTTAAAAAGTTTCGCCCGGCGAAAAACGAAAGCGTAGAATATTTGTTGTTGACCACGCTGATTTCAGTGTGGAACCATTAAATGGGGTTTCCAATGGAGGCGAGCATCCCCTTTGCGAGATTTAAACCCCGCCTGGGTCGATACCCAGGCCGCAAAGTCACTTGGTTTATAATCGGCTGGTGTTGTGCTCCCGCAAGCCGCAAGTAGCGCCAGCGATCATCGCCGCGACTTCTGCGCTGTAGTCTTTGCCGTCGCGATAGACGATCAGCGGCGGCAGGTTTTTCACACCGCTTCGACCAGCTTTAATCCCTTCCACCAAGACGAGCGACGCGTCGGCGCCGATGAATGAATGCACCATGCGAACTCGTTTCGGCTCGAGGCGCGCCGCGCGCATGGCGGAAAACAGATCGACCGCCCGCTCAGCGAGATAGACCAGCGCGATGCGCCCCTTGGCGCGCAGGAGAAAACTAGCGGCGCTCAGAAAGTCGCCGAGCGCGCCGCGGGATTCATGGCGGGCGATGCGTCTCTCGTCGTTGGCACTGATTCGTCCGCTGCCCGAAAGGCGATACGGCGGATTGCAAACCGCCACATCGAAGCTCGCCGACGGCGCGATCGCTTCGACCTCGCGAACGTCGCCATGACAGATGCGAACTTGGTTTTCCAATTGATTCAGTCGGACGTTTCGCTCGGCGCGTTCAACCATCGCCGGTTGAACATCGACGCCGGCAATCTTAGCGTCCTCATGCAAGCGCGCCAAGATGAGCGCAATCACGCCATTGCCGGTGCCGAGATCGATCACACTCTCGCGCCGTTTTAGCGTGACAAAGTGCGCCAACAAGAGCGCATCCAAGGAAAAACGATAACCGTCGCGACTTTGGAAAAGCTTCAACCTGCCGTGAAAGAGCGCGTCCAAAGTTTCGTCGTTTTTTTGCGTTGGCGGCGTAACCCGGCGCAAATCAATTGGCACCGGAGAGTCCATCTTTGTTGCGCTCCCAGCCGGCTTCGCCGTATCGCTGTAGTTCTTCATCTCCTTGCAACACGTGGTAGTTTTCTGTATTAAAATTATATTCAAGTACTGCACCGCGTTTCACGCTAATAACCCATGGTTTCTTTTCTAGGCCGCACTGGCCGTTTTGCCATCGATCAGATCGCTGGGTTAGGGAGGATGTTTTCCTTCCTTATTTCAGCGCTAGTGTTCGCCTTCCGTCCGCCAGCCAAAATTTACCTGATCATCCATCACATTAAAACTATCGGTGTGGAGTCGCTCTCGGTGGTCGCCCTGTCGGGATTTTTCACCGGCATGGTGATGGGCTTTCAAGGTTACTACAGTTTAAGAAAGTTCAACGCCGAAAGTTTTCTCGGTTCGGCCGCCGCCTTGGGCCTGCTCCGCGAGTTGGGCCCGGTTCTTTCCGCATTCATGGTGACGGGGCGGACCGGTTCAGCCATAGCGGCGGAACTCGGCACGATGCGCGCCACCGAACAGATTGACGCGCTCGAATCGATGGCGATTAACCCGGTCAAGTATCTTGTGTCGCCGCGCATTATCGCCGGCCTGATCGCCATGCCGCTACTAACTGCGATTTTCGATGTGATTGGCATCTTCGGCTCGTATCTCGTCGGCGTAAATCTCCTCGGCGTCAGTTCCGGGAGCTTTTTCGCCGGCATGGAAAACAGCATTGTTTTTCACGATGTCTACAGCGGCTTTGTCAAATCGCTCTCCTTCGGCCTGATCATTACCTGGATTTGTTGCTACAAGGGATTTCATGCGCCGCCGATGGCCACCGGCGTGAGCCAGGCGACCACCGAAGCCGTGGTGCTATCTTTCGTATTCATTCTCGTCTGGGACTACTTTCTGACTGCCATCATGCTCTAACAATGATCAAAGTCGCCAATCTGCACAAGAGTTTTCACGGTCAGCAAGTCCTTAAGGGCGTGAACTTGGAGTTCGCCTTGGGCAAGATCACCACCATCGTCGGCTCCAGCGGTTGCGGCAAAACGGTTTTGCTGAAGCATCTGAACGCGCTCTACCTCCCCGACTCGGGTGAAGTTTTCATCGATGGCGTCGACATCACCAAACTGGGGCAAAGAGAACTCTATGAGATTCGCCGCAAATTCGGCGTGCTCTTTCAAGGCGCCGCGCTGTTGGACTCCATGACCGTATTCGACAACGTCGCCTTTCCGCTGCGCGAAAAAACCCGCACCGGTGAAAGCGACATCAAGAAAAAAGTCGACGCGCGCTTGGAGCAGGTCGGCTTGGGGCAAATGGGCAGAAAACTTCCCGCCGAGCTTAGCGGCGGCATGAGGAAGCGGGCTGGGCTGGCGCGCGCGCTCATCATGGACCCGCAAATCGTCCTGTTCGATGAACCGACGACCGGCCTGGATCCGGTCTTGGCAACCAGCATCCATCAGTTGATCTCTCGCACTCAGAAGCAGTTTGGTTATACTGGAATCGTGGTGAGCCATACCATCCCGCAGGTCTTTGACATCTCCGACTACGTTGCTATGCTCGCCAACGGCGTGATTGAAAACGTTTCACCGCCAAAAGCGTTTTGCGCCTCCGAAAGCCCGGTGGTGCAACAATTTATTCAGGGTAAAACCGAGGGCCCGATCCAAGTTCTGTAGGAGTTACGGCATTGAATCATTCACGCACAGACGTCGTCGTTGGCCTCTTTGTTCTGATCGGGCTTACTTGCCTGGGCTATCTCGCCATACGGCTTGGCAAGCTCGAGTTATTTGCTGCTCAAGGATATGTGGTTTCGGCCGATTTTGCTTCAGTTGCCGGGCTAAAACTCGGCGATCCGGTCGAAATAGCTGGAGTCCGAGTTGGCCGAGTCGAAGGCATCGGATTGGCCGACGACAAAGCGCGCCTAACCCTCAGGTTTAGCGATGAAGTCAAGCTTCAGGAAGATGTCATCGCATCGGTCCGGGCACGCGGCTTGATTGGTGACAAATTTGTCTTGGTCTCGCCTGGCGCTTCGGATAAAATTATTCCGCCGGGCGGGAAAATCAGGGAAACCGATTCGCCGCCGGATATTCCCGATTTGATTGGCAAAATTGTCGGCGGAGATCTTACGTCTAAAGGTGAAAAGAAAGATGAAAGCTCTAAATAAACGAAGCCACTTCGCGGCCGGGGTATTGACCCCGGCCCAATTAAGATGGCCCAAAGGGGATGTCCAACCCCCTTTGGAAACCCCATTTAATGGTTCCTCGCTGAAATCAGCGTGGTCAACAACAAATAAAAAATCGTCAATTTTAATAGCGGCGCTATACTTGGCAATCTCCTTGGTTGCAGCAGACGCCGTGGCGGGATTGCCGACAGACCAGATCAAAGCCACGGTGGACAAGGCTTTGATCGTGCTCAAAGACCCACGCTTCAAACCGCCGGCCAAGCAGCAGGAACGGCGCGACCAGCTAAAACAGATTCTCTTTGCGCGCTTCGATTTTGCCGAAATGGCTAAACGCTCCCTCGGCGCCAATTGGCGCCGGCGCACGCCCCAAGAACAAGAAGAATTCATCCGTCTCTTTAGCGACGTGCTCGAGCGCGCCTATGCCGACATCATCGAATCCTACACCAACGAGAAGATCGTCTATATCCATGAGAAAGTTGACGGCACCTACGCCGATGTGAATAGCAAGATCGTCACCGCCAAGGGCGAAGAGTATACGATTAATTACAGGGCACAACTCGCCGGCAACGAGTGGAAGGTCTACGACGTGGTTGCCGAGAACGTCAGCATGATCAACAACTATCGTTCGCAGTTCACTCGGGTGATCTCGAATTCGTCCTACGAAGAACTGCTGCGCCGTCTCAAAGACAAGAACGAGTTCACCGGCGCGCGAAAAAAATAGCGCGGGCCTCGCTACGTGAACTTTCTCGCCTCCGCGCGGCGCGGCATTGACCCGGCGCGCTAAACATTTTGTTGCACTGAACTCTTCCGCGCGCCTTCTCTTGACTCATCGGAGCC
Source organism: Deltaproteobacteria bacterium (assembly GCA_016844625.1). GTDB lineage: Bacteria > Desulfobacterota > Binatia > UBA9968 > UBA9968 > DP-20. The sequence goes on along the minus strand of JAERMN010000020.1, from coordinate 7,156 downwards.
ATCCGCTGTATTCGAGAACAAACCGATTCCGAAAAGGAGCACCGCCATGGCCACGGTAATTGATTGGCATGCGCACCATACCGCGCCTGAGATTGCCGAGCGAATCCACCAATTGACGGGCAAGCGCCCGCATATCGACGCCTACGATTCGCCGGACCTGTCAAAGCGGGTTAAAGAAATGGACGAGGTCGGTATCGACCTGCAGTTAATCTGCCAGGGTGCCGGCGTTTACGCCGATCAATTGCCGGCGGAGCAGGCGCTGGAAATTGTTCGTAGCTCCAACGATGTCTTAGCTGAGCGCATCTCGCCCCATAAGCATCGTTTGAAAGGTATCACCGCGCTATCGCTTAAAAATATCGATGAATCGGTCAAGGAAATCGAACGGACTCACGCGGAAGGATTTCGCGCCGTGTTGCTTTATCCCCACGTCGACGGCGAAATGCTCGTCGACACCGAGGTCATGGAGCCGATTTATCAGAAAATTTCCGAGCATAATCTGCCAATTTTCCTCCATGGCGCTGGGACAGCTCAGAGTCCGTCGCTCAAGCGCCTCGAAGACGGTGGCGCCGGGGTCGCTTACGCCGTGCTCTCGGACGGCGAGGTCGCCGAGTGCTGCCTGCGCATGATCGCCAGCGGTGTGTTCGACCGCTTTCCTAATCTAAAAATCGTTATCCGCAGCTCCGGCGGCGGCATTCCGCTTTTACTGCACCGTTTTTTCTGGAAACACAAGGGACCCAAGGGCGAGCAGAAATATTCGGAAATCTTTCTCGAGCATTTTTCGATTGACTGCGCCAGCTCGGACGCGCCGACCTTAGCGTTTTTGATCGCCAAGATGGGCGAGAGCAACATCGTCTTCGGCTCGGACTACTGCGGCGGCCTTGGCCCGCTCAATAAGGCGTTTAATGCGATCTCGCTGCAGGCCAATCCCGAGCATGTGAAACGCTTCACCGAAAAAAATTCCCGTCAATTGCTGCATATGTAACGAACCCACCCGCGTATGGCTTCGCAGTACGACTTGACGATCATCGGCGGCGGCATTTTGGGCCTGGCAACGGCGCTCAAAATTAGCGCCGCGCATCCCGACATCAAGCTACTGCTTTTAGAAAAAGAAGCTGAGCTGGCGCGCCATCAGACCGGCAACAACAGCGGCGTGATCCACTCCGGCCTTTACTATCGGCCGGGGTCGCTCAAAGCGCGGCTCTGCGTCAGCGGCCGTAAAGAACTTATGGCCTTCTGCGATGCCAGCTCAGTGCCCTATGAAATCTGCGGCAAGGTCGTCGTCGCCATCAACCAAGTCGAATTGCCGCGCCTCGACGAGCTCTACCGGCGCGGCGAAGCCAACGGTCTAAAAGGTTTGGAAGTAATCAGCCCGGAGCGGCTCAAGGAAATCGAACCCCACGCCACGGGTATTAAAGGCCTCTTGGTGCCGCAAACCGGCATCGTCGACTACCGCAAAGTCGCCGCCGCATACGCCGACAAAGTGCGCGACGCCAATGGTGACATTCGATTATCGCAACGAGTGGTCGGCATCCTCGACCGCGGCGATGAGATTATCCTGCAAACTTCCGGCGGCGACTATCGGACGAAATATTTGATCAACTGCTGCGGGCTTCAGTCCGATATCGTTGCCCAAATGACCGGCGGCGGGAGCCATCAGAGCATCGAGGAAGAGCACCGCATCATCCCGTTTCGCGGCGAGTACTACAAAATCGCTCCCGAGCGCGAATTCCTGGTGAAAAATTTAATTTACCCAGTGCCCGACCCAACTTTTCCGTTCTTGGGCGTTCACTTCACGCGCATGGCCCGCGGCGGCGTCGAGGCCGGACCCAACGCCGTCTTCGCTTACGCGCGCGAAGGCTACCGCCACAGCGACATCGATCTCGGCGATTTGTGGCGCACGTTGTCATTCAAAGGCTTTTGGGCAATCACCGGCAAATACTGGCAGACCGGCTTTGGCGAGCTGTACCGTTCTTTGAGTAAAAAAGCTTTTGTACGCGCGCTGCAAAAACTCTTGCCCGAGATCGGCGAGAACGATCTCGTCCCCGGCGGCGCCGGCGTGCGCGCTCAAGCGGTGTCAGCTAGCGGCGCGCTGGTCGACGACTTTATCATCAAACAAGCTCAGCGCGCCATTCACGTTCTCAACGCCCCGTCTCCTGGCGCCACCGCTTCGCTAGCCATCGGCCAAAGCATTTGCCAGATGGCTGAAAAAAGTTTTGGCTTGAAGTAACCCGAGACCAAGAAACAAAACCACAAATCCCAAATTCGAAATCCGAAACAAATCCGAATGATCAAAACCGGCAGAAAATTCCAAACCCATCCGTTTCGGATTTTGAATTTTTACTTTTGCGGGTTTCGTTTGTTTCGAATTTAGAAATTCGGATTTCGGATTTTCCCCTACTATTCGCTTCTCTTTATTTGTGTCGACGTGAAGAGCGGAATGACGGCGATGCCCAAAGCGAAGAAATAGGTCAGGTTCATCGCGGCGACGAACAAGGGACTATTCGCCGGATCAGGAGTCGCCCCGGGTATGCCCGTATAGTAGCGAAACGCCAAGGTCAAAAGAATTCCGCTGAGCGAGATGCCGAGCATATGTCCCAGACCGAAGACACCGTTGATGATACCGATCGCGGTGCCCCAATTTTCTTTTGGCAAAGCGCGGATCATCGCCGCCTGCGACGCGGTGTTGAAAAACGCCGAGCCAATGCCCGTAAGCCCTAGCAAAGTCGCCGCAAGCAGCCAATGAGAATCGGTGTGCAGGTTGGCGCCGATGATATAACTCGCCATCAACACCAGCACGCCGACGATCAACAGCGAGCGCGAACCGATACGGTCAGTCAACGCGCCGCTCAACGGCGAGAGCACCATGCTCAACAGTGATGGCACCAGAAAGATCGACCCGATGAACGTCGGCGATAATTTGAGCACCTCTTGCAGATAAAAAGGCGTGATGAAGGTGGCGAGGCCTTGGTTGATGTTGCAGAACAAAAGCCCCACCGAGCCATACCCGAAAACTTTGACTGAGAAAATCGACAGATTGATGATCGGACTTTGCACTCTTTTTTCGTGACCGAGGAAAAGCCACAGCGCCGCGAGAAAAACCGTTCCCAACAAGAGTTGGTAGCCAGTGCCGACCAGTTGCGCCACTTTCTGATCAAGCAATAACGTCACAAGAATCGTCAAGGCAAATAACAGCAAAGCGCCACGGTAATCGATCGCCTGATGGCCCGAGGGCTCCGCAGGCGTAGCGCGCCCCGTCATCATGGACAACGCTGCGCCCGCCAAACTTGGGATAAACAGCAAGAAGAAAATACCGCGCCAATGTAGCAGATCGATGATCAGACCGCCGATGGGTGGACCAAGAAAAAAGCCCAACTGATGGGACATCGCCATCAGCCCTTGAGCTTTTCCCTCCGAACCTGCGGGCAAAGCTTTAAATGCCAGCGTGCGTCCTGAGGATTGGATCATTGCGCCGCCGACGCCCTGCAAAAATCGAAACAGAATCAATTGCCAAACATTCTGCGAAAAACCGCAGAGCAGCGAGGCTGCCGCCATCACCCACATGCCGGCACCGTAGGTCTTGTGATGGCCGTACATATCGCCCAACCTGCCGCAGATCACTCCCAGCCCAATACCGGCCACCTGATAGACAATTAGCGCCCAAGAAATACCCAACATGTCGGTGTTGAGCGCGGTTGCCAGGGTCGGCACCGAGATCATAAATAGCCGCGTAGAAATTCCCGCGAGGGTCACGCCCAGGACGGAATTGGCGAGAATGAGACGGCGAATGGTTTCGCTGTTATGAGTCGATTGCGGTGACGTCACGGGTCAGGGGCGCTCATCCGATGAAGTTACAGGACGGTTCGGGATGCCTCAACCTCCAGCCGATAATACGGCAAGTTGCGCACGCACAATCATGGCCTTCGCGAAGAGTCGCACTTGTGTTAAAACACACCGCCGCGGGGTTTTCTAGCAAAGCATGGAGCGGATTTTCGCGAGTTGCTTTTAGAAGGTAAGATCTGATGTAAAGATTTTTTCCGGCAAGCAATTCAGAACTCTATGTCGGCAGGTTGTCCGATAGGATAAACGAAGCCACTTCGCGGCCGGGGCATTGACCCCGGCCCAAGTAATTAAAACAGACTCAAGGGGAGGCTCGCCGCCCTTTGGAAACCCCATTTATTCAATGGTTCCACGCTGAAATCAGCGTGGTCAACAACAAATCAAGCTGCCGCAATGAACGGCACAATCTTGATTTCCGCTCCCTCGTCCAATATCGTGGCCGAACATTTCTTCTTATGTTAACCCGGCCTCTTAAGGCGGCAACAATATTATGAGGTTTCCAAAGCGGGGCGAGCAACCCCATTGGTCAAGGCCGGGGTATTGACCCCGGCCCAAGTAAGATAGAGGCTTCGTTCAATGGAGGTCAGCTCTCGATGATCATTGAGTACAAAGGCAAGAGACCTAACATCTCACCGACCGCGTTCATCGCGCCCACGGCGGTGATTATCGGCGATGTTACCATCGGCGACGAAGCGAGCATTTGGTGGGGCGCGGTGCTCCGATCCGATCAGAACGCCAACCCGATTGTCATCGGCGCGCGCACCAGCGTGCAAGATAATTGTGTGATCCACTCCGGCGAAGCACCGACGATTATCGAAGAGGATTGCACCATCGGCCACGGCGCCATCATGGAAGGCCCGCTGATCAGGCGCGGCGCCATCATCGGCATGAATGTCACTCTTTTGGAAAACGTCGAGATCGGCGAAGAAGCGCTGATCGGCGCCGGCAGCGTGGTCACGCCCCATACCATCATTCCGCCTCGGGTGCTCGCCGCAGGCGTGCCCGCGACGGTCAAAAAGGAAATTACCGGCGAAGCGCTGCATTGGATCAAGATGGGCTCATCGACCTACGTGAATCTGTCCAGGAGCTACAGGAGCGGCGATTACAAGATCATCGGTTAGACGAGCTACCCTCTTAATTGGAAAAAGACCCCATGCGCATCATTCTCATCGGTCAAGCCGCCTTCGCTGAGAAAACTCTGGAAAAACTCGTCGGCAAAGGCGAGAAAGTAGTCGCGGTTTACTGCCCGCTCGATCTGGCGAGCGGCAAATTCGATCCGGTGAAACACAAAGCGATCGATCTCGGCATTCCCGTGCGCCAGCACAAGTCGCTCAAAGCGCTCGAAGTGCGCGACGAATTTGTCGCGCTCGATGCCGACTTGGCGATTCTCGCTTTCGTCACGCAAATCGTCCCGCCGCAAGTTTTCAGTGTGCCGCGCCTCGGTAGTATTTGTTTCCATCCGTCGCTGCTGCCCAAATACCGCGGCGCCAGCGCGATCAACTGGGCGCTGATCAAAGGCGAAACGGTCACCGGCCTCACGCTGTTCTGGGTCGATCAAGGCATCGACACCGGCCCAGTCTTGCTGCAAAAAGAAGTGCAGGTCGATCCCGACGACACCACCGGCTCGCTCTACTTCAACAAGATATTTCCCCTCGGCGTCGACGCTATCACCGAAGCCGTCGATTTAATCAAAGCCGGCAACCCGCCGCGCATCGTGCAAGACGAGTCCAAAGCCAACTACGATCCAATCTGCCGCGACGAACACGCCAAGATCGACTGGTCCAAACCGGCCCAGGAAGTTTACAACCTAATCCGCGGCTGCGACCCGCAACCGGGCGCGCACACCACGTGGCAAGGAAAGATGATGCGAGTTTTCGACGCGAGATTAAACCAGGAAAACCATTCGCTCCCGGCAGGCCAAGTAACAGGAATCGGCGCCGAAGAAATCATCGTCGCGCTCAACAGCGCTACGCTGACGGTGCAGAAAGCTCGCGGTGAAGGCGCCAAAATCAGCGCCGCGGCATTCGCCAAGCAAACGGATTTGAAAGCCGGGGATCGGCTTGGCTGAACTACCCCGCAGCAAGCCGCGGGGTATCACAAGGACGCGATGAGAATTTTCGAATGTTTTTATCGTGGTTCGACTGTGCTCACCATCGTTCGACCCAGAGGCTCTCGACGGGCGACCCTGAGCCACGTCGAATGGGTCGGGGGTCCAGTTCCCGACCCGCCTGTGGTGAGCCCAGTCGAACCACCGCTTAAAGCATGCGGCAATGACGGACTGCGGAAAGGAAATCGGATTAGCCCGGATGCCGCAGTTGGAGATACAACCTTGGTTGAGCGAGGTGTGGGCCTGGAGTTGCGACGGCACCCAACCGTAAAGTTTCAAAGTCCTTTTCGCTACGCCGCAATGAACCGCCTCTACTTGAGACACCCACTCGATTGCACCCATGATCGCCATAAGCTTAGAGGTAGAACTCCATTGCCTTGGCAACGCAAGGCCCGCGCCTCGCTCTTCGTGTCAGTTTCAACTGCGCAATCCGGGATTAGCCCAGCAAGCTGCAGGGAATTGACCCACAGAGATCGAATCCTCTGAAAGCAGGCCACCCATGAGATTGTCAGTACTCGATCAATCGACGGCGTCCAAGGGTAGAGCGCAGGACACTGCGATACGTGAAACGCTCGAACTCGCCCGGCATTGCGACGCGCTGGGTTATCATCGCTACTGGGTCTCAGAGCACCACAACTCCGGCAGTATCGTCGGCACAGCGCCCGAGGTGCTCATGGCTGCCATCGCGGCCACCACGCCGCGTATCCGTGTCGGCAGCGCGGGCGTCATGCTGCCGCACTATTCGGCACTGAAAGTTGCCGAGCAGTTCCGTGTCCTAGAGGCCATTGCCCCGGGCCGAATCGACCTGGGGATTGGCCGTGCCCCCGGATCAGACCAGATGACTTCCTACGCCCTCAATCCAAACCCGCAGAACGTCCATGACCAATTTCCCCGGCAAGTACAGGAGCTGCAACATTGGGTGTCGGGAACTCCCTTGCCTGAGGGCCACCCCTTCAGGAGAGTCGTTGCTCAACCGACGGGGCCGAGCAGCCCGGAGATGTGGATTCTCGGCAGTTCGGACTACGGCGCTCAACTCGCGGCCTATTTTGGCTTGCCATACGCGTTCGCATATTTTTTCAGCGAGGGCACCGGTGTGGAACAGGCGCTGGATCTTTACCGCAAGAACTATCGCCCGAGCGAAAATAACCCCAAGCCGATCGCCACGATTTGCGTCTGGGCGCTGGCGGCCGATACCGAAGAAGAAGCGCTGTT
>JAERMN010000019.1 GCA_016844625.1 Deltaproteobacteria bacterium | reverse complement strand
CCCCCAAGTGAAACCAACCCCCCAGTAGACTTTAGCCTATTTGGCTGAGACGCGTGTCTCTTAAATCATCGATCTCGGAAGTCTCCGCTAGCGAGATTTCCAACTGATCGCCGATCTCGGTGCGTGATTTTCGAATCGTCCCGTTGGGCAATTCGAGCACGCTATAGGCTGTTAAGTGGATGCTGCTTATACGGTACGGCGACATACCTGAGATCAACCCTAACACGTGACAATCCCTTTTCAGGAAAATCACATCGATGGGGAACTTCATCCCAACGGTGTGGATCCCTTTGCTCGGCATTAACCATAAGGCTTCTTCGGGTCCCAGGTTCGTGCGCTTGAGCAACCCAACCAAGCGCGTCAGAAAATTATCCGCTGTGCGCACCTTGGTTGCGAGCCACGTCTTCTTGGTCAAATTTATTACCGGCACAAGTCCCAGCCTTAACGCAACGGATCCGCGAGCATCTTAATAATCCCCAGCCCCGGAGGCCCCAAGAGCAAAATAAATATCGCTGGAAGAATAAAAAACACCAATGGAAAAATTAGTTTAATGACCGTCTTACGCGCGGCTTCCTCAGCCGCTTGGCTGCGCTTATCACGCATGGTTTCCGCGTAAACGCGCAAGGAGCGGGCAATACTACCGCCCATTTCTTCAGTTTGAGTAAGAAACGTCACCAGCTGTTTGAACTCATCGATACCCACGCGATCGGCTAAACGGACCAAGGCTTCCTTGCGCACCGCCCCCGCTTGCATCTCTTGCGTGGTCAGTACGAGTTCTTCACCGAGCGCAAGTCCCTGCGAATTTTGCTCTCGCCCGACTCGATTGAGGGCGGCATCGACGCCCATGCCGGCCTCGACGCAGACAACGATCAAATCAAGAGTGTCTGGCAGTGTCTCGCGCATCTCCCGAACCCGGGCCCGGGCTTTACGAAAAACCGTGAGCGCTGGGAGCACGTACCCAACCACCGCGCCAACCCCGCCGAGCATCAGGAAATCGCTCGTGGAGGCGCCGGTCATCATCGCTATAGTCAGGCCACCGAAGCCAAACGCGAAACCTAGGAAGATTCTCAACCCCCAGAATATTCGCACGGCGCGGTTGCCGCGATATCCCGCCTGGTGCAGCTTCCGGCTCATGGCGTTAAATCGCGCTGGCAACTCCTTATCGCCGAAAAAGAAATTCGCCACCTGCTCCCATAGCGTTATTTCTTCGTGTTCATGCAGCCGTATCGGTGCGCGAGCCTGGGACTGAGCACTAATACTTTGCAGCCGTTGCTCAATGACGTCATCCGATATTGGCACTCGTGACGCGACCACGAAGTATACAATCCCTGAGATCAGACCAAAAAAGCCGATGGCGATCAGTAGTTCCATGGCAATCACCTAAATATGAATCTTTATAATCTGACGGAAAACCAGAATGCCGCAGACTTCCAAGACTAGGGCCGCCGCTAACAAGCTGCGGCCAATCGGGTTCTGGATAAACTCAGTCATCATTTGGGATTCACGCATAAACATAAAAACCGCAAGAAAAGGTGGAACCGAACAGACGGTCCACGCGCTTACACGGTTTTGCGCCGTGAGGCTTTTGATCATGCGCTCGATGCGGAAACGGTCGCGGATGATGGATGACAATTTGTTCAGCAACTCGGCCAGACTGCCGCCAATTTCCCGTTGCACCATGAGCGCGGTATTAAACAAGCGAACTTCGGGCAAGTTCATACGCTCTTCGAACTTGATCAGCGCGTCCGCCAGCGGCAGTCCGAGATTCACTTCTTCGATAAAGACTGAAAACTCCGTGCCCATAGGATCGGGCATTTCCTTGGCGACAAAAAGCATGGCCTGCGTCAACCCTAAACCGGCTTGGAGGCTCTGGGCGATCATGTCGAGCCCATCGGGAAACTGCTCAAGGAATTTTCGCAATCGTTTCCATATGATGAATTGCAAATAAACATACGGACAGATCAATGCTATCAAGGCAAAGATGATCGAGACAACCGTCGCTTGGCCAAGCAACGAAGTGAGAAAGAAAGTTACGCCGCCGGCACCCAAGGAGCAAAGCGCAAAGAGTCCTGGGGTCATATCTACGTTGGCTCTTTCCAACAATAGGTCAACTCGGCGAATCAATGGAATCCGGGACAAATAGTCGTTTAGCCAGGGAACTTCACTATAGATAGAGGTTTTCAGCAAGTTTTGAATTTCTGCTTTGGACGCATAGTCAAGCTTGCCCACCGCAGTGAGACGTTTTTTGATCCGCGCCTGGGGCGTGTCCTGTACTGCCATGGGCAGCATGAACAGGATGACAATCAGCGATACCGCCGCGAGAAAGGAGAATATTACAATGAGCAGTAGACTCATAACGGTCTTCTCTTGGCTACCATGGAAACGGGTAGAAAATGAGTATTCGGAATCTTGAACCCGTAGCGTTCCAATCGTTCCATGAACGAGGGCATGACGCCCGTCGCGACGAACTCGCCGACAACTTTACCGTTCTCAACACCGCGCTGATCGAACTTAAAAATCGTTTGAGTGGTGATGGTGTTGCCTTCCATGCCTGTGACTTCGGAAAACTCGACGACCTTTCGACTACCGTCGTTCAAACGGGACAGCTGAACGATGATATCGACCGCGGAAGAAATCTGCTCGCGCAATGCGCGCTCCGGCAAGTTAATCCCGGCCATCAGCATCATGGTCTCGAGACGGGACAGCGCATCGCGGCCGCTGTTAGCATGGACCGTGCTGATGGAACCGTCGTGACCGGTGTTCATCGCTTGCATCATGTCAAGCGCCTCGCCGCCACGCACCTCGCCGATGACGATCCGATCGGGCCGCATACGCAAAGCGTTACGGACCAGATCTCTAGCCGTAACACTGCCTTGACCCTCGATGTTTGCTGGACGAGTTTCAAGGCGAACTACATGCTCTTGTTGGAGCTTTAACTCGGCCGAATCTTCGATCGTAACGATTCGTTCATTTTCCGGGATATAGTTGGACAAGCAGTTAAGAAGCGTCGTCTTGCCGGCGCCCGTGCCGCCCGAGACGATCATGTTCAAGCGAGATTTCACGCAGGCTGCCGCCACTTCGGCCATTTGCGGCGGCATGGAATTAAACTGGATTAAATCATTTATGGTTAAACGCTCGGCGCCAAATCGCCGGATCGACAAAATCGGCCCGTCTAGCGCAAGCGGCGGAATGATCGCATTGACACGTGAGCCATCCGCCAAGCGGGCATCGACCATCGGCGAACTCTCATCAACGCGCCGGCCAACCCGCGTCACGATTCGTTCAATGATCTGCATCAAGTGGGCATCGTCACGAAAACGGACATCGGTCTTTTCCAGTTTGCCGTACCGCTCCACGTAAACCAGGCTTGAGGAATTCACCAGTATGTCCGAGATCTCCGGGTCCTTCATTAAAGTCTCAAGCGGTCCTAATCCGAAAACCTCGTGCTGGACTTCCATCACCAAACGGTCGCGGTCCGAACGGCTGAGCGGAATCGCCTCCGCCGACACCATGTCTTCAAGAATGCGCCGGATCTCGACTCTAACCCGCTCCATCTCAAGATTGGAAAGCTTGGTGAGATCGAGAGTATCTATCAGCCGGCGATGAATTCGCAGCCTTAGATCTTGTAACATTGCGTCTGGACTTACTTTTTGCACGGCGCGGAAGGGTGAGCGGGGACCATCGCCATTGGCCTTATCGGAGTCCCAGCGTTCCCGGTCATTTTCTAAGGATGGATTTTTCATAACGACAGCTCCTATTTAATTAGTCCGCGTACAGGGGGCAGCAACCTTCCCAACAACCCAGGCCTCCGCTCGTCTGCCACTGCCGCCCTCGTTCCCCCGATATGAACGAATGTGTTAACAACCGCATCGGTGAGCCCAGAATAACTCTTGGCGATATCGGACTTAGCATCGCAATCCTGCAGCGAGAAGCCCTGATTCACCGCGGCAATCGCCACCGGATAGTTGTTCGGCAGTGTCCAAAAAACTTTCACCCCAAGCGCCTTCTCAACCGACTCCAGCGTCATCAACCTGCTTTTTACATATCGGTTTAGGATTAGGCGAATCTTTTTGTCGTAAATGCCCATCCGTTCAAAAAGTTCTAGGGCACGATGAGCGCTTTTCAATGAAGGAACGTCCATTTCCGTGATGAAAAGTATCAAGCCTGCTTTGTCCAACACCAGCGCGAGCATGTCGTCAAATTCCTTGGGCGTATCAACCACGACATAGTCGAATGATTGGGCGAGCACGCCCAATATTTCTTCGATATCTGCAGGCGTGATCCGGCGCGCATCCTCGGCGTAGAAGGGCTCGGCCAAGACTCTAATCCCCGACGCATGCTTGACCAAGGAACCGTCCAAAAATAGCGGGTCGATCCTTTTCAAATTCTTAACCAGATCCAGAATCGTATACGAGGCATCGAGATTCAAAAAACTTGTAACTGAACCGAACTGCAATACCAGATCGACCAGACATACCGACTTCTTTTGCGCCACCAGACAGGCCGCAAGATTAGTCGCCGCCGTTGTCGAACCAACTCCGCCCTTGTTCGATGAAACGGCAATAATATGGCCATGCTCGCCCACCTTGGTTGTGTGGACATCGACTTTCTTGCGGATCACGTCGAAGGATTTCAGAACCTGATTCCAATCAAACGGTTGAGCAAGAAACTCCTCAGCTCCTGAGCGCATGGCGCGTAAGATCGTATCGGGCGCGCCGGTCGGCGACGTCATCACCAGCCGCGCATTGGGAAATTTGAGCTTGATCTCTTCAGCGATGGAGAAAGACCTCTCCGGGTCGCGGTTAATATCCACAACCGCGACGATCGGACCGTTACGGGTTTTAAGCGCGTCTAAAACCTCGCCATAGCCATAGACCCGCGAGTCAACCGACACCGAAACTTCTTTTTCGAGCTGTTGGCGCAAGGAAGCTAGCGCAAGGCTATCTTCGCCTATCAAAGTAATTGGTAACTTCATCCCTTTAAATCGCTAAGCTGTGACCACCACGTTAATCTCTGCGCCAACCTATTTAAACTACTCAACATGTATCAAGGTATCGACGCACCGGGCGTCATGGATTTTTTACCTTCGCCGGTCCCTGGTACAGGAACCTGCCGCATGTCGGAGTCGTCGTACTTCTCAATACTTGGCAGCTGCGGCCGTTCACCAGGCTTCATCGCACGAACGATTCGCGGTGTAATCACGAAAACCAGCTCCGTCTCCCGATTACTGAACTTTGTACTTCTAAATAGCGCTCCCAATATGGGAATATCGCCAAGCATCGGAAACTTGGCCAAATCTTTCACGATATCCCGCTTTAACAATCCGGCAATTATGAGACTCTCGCCCTCTTTCAGCTCCACGCGGCTCAAAGCCCGATTCACCTTAAGCTGCGGAAACCCGTTAACCAAGACTCCATCTGGCTCGCTAACTTCAGAAAAAATTGGAAGATCAATCCGATCGGACCATGTGATCACAGGCACGAAGTCTAACCGGACGCCAAAAGGTTTATACTGAACAGTGGAGGTGTCCGCGAGGGTTTGAACTATCGGAAATTCGCCACCGGCTAGAAAACCAGCCGACCGGCCGTTTTTGATCACCAGCCTCGGCTGCGCGAGTATCTCAGCAATATCCCTGTTTTGGAGCATTCTATACAGCGAGACCAAGCTGTAGGCGCCGTTAACATAGGTGAACGCACCGTTCGGCGCACCTAAGAATGGGCTCACTGAACCAAGGAAACTGTTTGCTGATTGGACTTGGGTTGGGCCAGTGTAACGAAAATCAAAACCGATTTCTCGTGCCTTGGTCATCGAGACCTCGGCAACGATTACATCCAGCTCGATCTGGCGTATTTCTCTAATAACCAGCAGATCCACGATGCCTTCGATTTTTCCCTTGTCGGGAAATCTGTACGGGGAGTATAGATCCGTGGCCGGTTCAAAGCCGGCAAAATTCGAGCCGCCAGTGGAAGGCAGGATCGCTTTTGGGGTAGTTACGACGACGGACGTCCCCCCCGCCCCAACTGCGGCCGGAGGCTTCGGCGGGATATACGTCATCGCTAGTTCCAACACCTTATCGTATACCGTTTCGTTTGAGACCTCGCCCTTTAAGACTATCGCGGGCCCCGAAGTCGCTATTTCGATTTTTTCATTTGGAAAAATGGTCCGCAGTTGCCCCCGTAGCCCACCAAGGTCCGGCGCCACCACCAAATCGTAATACGACACATCATCCTTCGCATCGAAAATAATCAGCGAAGTCGTGCCGATAGCTTTGCCGTTAATCAAAAGTTGATTTGGTCTGACCACGCGAACATCCGCTACCGCCGGTTGAGATACCTGCACACTTTTGACCTTCTCGGCGAGCTTAAAGACTATGGATTTGTTGATGGTCACCGAGATAGTCGGCGTCACCTGTTGCTGCGCCTCGCTCCCATTCGCCGCCAGCGAAAAGAATAAGACTATTGCCAAACCAATTATATTTAGCCGCCCCCTGACTAAACAACGGTTTTTCATGAACTCTCCCCTTCCAAAATTAGAATTCCACCACAGTTCGATTGCTGCCGTGAATCACTTCTACCTTATACTTATCCGGCGGCGCCACCGGAGCCACCCCACCTGTCGACTTGCGCCCAGGGGCTGCCGCTAACGCTAGTAAATCACGCTTATTGCTGCCAATCGTTTTAGTTTCCGTGTCATCGCCAAGTCCGCGCAGGGCCATTACGATCTGACCCTCCGATGATGCCAGAGTTAGCTTCTCTGATTCTTCCGGAGTCAGCTCCAGTGTAATCGAACGCGCGATCTGCGGTTTGCCATCTTTCTGTTCCGTGCTTTGGGCGACTGAAAGCACTCGCTTGTTCTGCAACACTATCTTAGAGACCTTCGAATCTTGATTTCCACCCACAGGCGTAGTGGTAAGAATGATATCAACACGATCGTCCGGGACGATAAATCCACTGACACCGATAATTTCATCAACTCGGACTGCCAAAGCGCGTTTGCCAGCTTCGAGTCGAACCGTAAGCCCAGCCCCTTCACCGGCCAAACGTGACTCCAGGATAGGTTCATTAGCTAATATCTTCACGCGGTTTACTTTGCCGACGATCTGCTGCGGCGAAGAAAATGCACCCGCAGGCACGGACGATTTGGGCCACGGCGTGGTCTTAATCAGTCCCTTCTTAATGGCTTCGTCATTAAGCGTGGTACCAGGAGGGATATCTTGCGCCGCCACGACAATGTCTTGGTTCGAGGCTCGCAAACTGTCCGACTCTTTTTGTCGATCACTGAGAAAATTGTAAATACCGTACGCGGCGATTAGCCCAAAGAACACCGCGATCACCAAGGCAATCTTTAACCTATTTTGCATACATGCTCCTCATTTGACGTAATCACTTGACAAGAACTTACCATTCACGCCCCAAACTCGCTCCCATTCAAACTAACCATTTCTAGAACCCGGCCCAATCCCCAGTAGGATCAAAATAGTATGCGATTATCGTTCCAGCTGCGAACGCGACTCCCCAAGGAACCGAATCGCCACAATTGAGAGTTCGCTTGTGCACTGCATCCGGCAACACCTGACCCAAACTAACCAAGGCCAACCTCAGGTCCAACCACATTTCTCGCAGGCGGGAGAAGCGCGCCGACCCAACAATGACATATCCAAATGCAATTAACCCCGCAACCAGCGCTGAATAGAAGAACACACGGGGCAGCCATTTTACTCCCAGCAGCGCGCCAATCACGCCAAAAAATTTTACATCACCCGCGCCGATCCAGCCGCAGGCAAAAGGCACTAAGAGCACAATTATGCCGATGACAAGACCGAGAATACTTTGAAAAAAATGACTTCCACCGTTTATCGCATTCAAGAGCACCCCTGAGAGTAATCCGATAGAAATCAGCCAATTGGGAATCTTCCGGATCCTATAATCAAAAAAGGCCGATAATCCACTCACTAAAAACACAACTACGTCAATGGGAGCCAATTGTTTAAAACACCATTTTCGAGTGTTAATAAGCTACACGTCATCTGAAAAGTTGTCAACAAATTTTCCACGATTGCACATAAACGAAGCTACTTCGCGGCCGGGGTATTGACCCCGGCCTTGACCAAAGGGGATGTTCAACCCCCTTTGGAAACCCCATTTAATGGTTCCACCCTGAAATCAGCGTGGTCAACAACAAATTTAAGTAAGTAAAAACATGGCTCGGAGGTGGGAAAACCCACGACCGAGCCATGCAGTTGTTTGTCGCTCACAGCACTGACTTACGAGTTAGCATCACACGCCGACGGAGTGCTCACGCAATCCGTAACCCTGCTCCAACCAGCTGCCAATCCGCTGCCAATATTCGTGCTCTTAACGGCCACCCAAAACACCAAGGCCACCAGAACGACGATCAGAGTATACTCAACCAAACCCTGACCGTCCTCTTCGACTAGCAAACGCTTCATAAGGTCCATATTTAATTCACCCCCTTTCAGAATCAATTTTTTTAGCCCTTTGTTTTCCAATTGCCACGCTGGAAGACAAAGCAGATTACATGCCAACTCCAGGACTCCTAGAAATTCAGTAAGTTGCCTATATTCGCCCCTGTCAAGTACCCAGAATCTTGACAAATATGACAGTCGGTCAATTGCTAGTGTCACAAATTGCACCGCCAGCAGGCTAGGATGTAGTACTATAGGCCGTGGTAGCCGATAACGGGAACCCAAAAGAGCAACCCGTCAACATCCCGAATAATATCGTCATTGCGGATGAATTCGCTGCGATTAATCTTGACACTTAATGGTTGGACCGAATTATTCCGAAAATTCTTTGCCTTGGGTATACATATTGCTATTACGCCAGGCGTTGAAACCACCAAGACACTCGATCATGACGTGAGGCCTGTCGAAGCGTAAGGGCGCGCCAATCAAGATAGGTACGGATTCATTAATTAAAGGAACTTAACAAAATGAACAGCGAAACAAGCGTGCCCTTGCCATTAACAATTCTAGTTATCGAAGACCATCCAGATCAGCGAGATCTACTAGCCATCGTGCTCCAGCGTGAAGGTTATAAAGTAGTTACGGCCGCTAATGGGCTTGAAGCGCTTGAAAAGCTTGAAACGGAAAATATTCAAATTGCCCTTTCGGATATCATGATGCCAAAAATGGATGGCTTCGAGCTAATCAAACGAATTCGCAGCAATCCAGCGCTCAAAAGTATCTATCTCATTCTAATCACAGCCAGGATCCAAGAAGGCGATCGAGTTCGAGGTCTTGATCTTGGCGCGGACGACTATATTACTAAGCCGTTTTCCTTCTCTGAACTGCTGGCACGTGTGCGAGTCGGCTCCAGAGTGGTTCAGTATCAACAGCATTTGGAATATCAGACCCTGGTGGACTCGCTCACCGGGCTTTATAATCGCCGCGCATTCGAGAGGAAAGTTCACGAAGAATTCGAACGCTCAAAGCGCTATCATAGCCCTCTTTCATTGCTGATTTTGGATATCGACAATTTCAAATCCATCAACGACACCTACGGGCATCACGGCGGTGACGCGGCATTAGTGAAGATATCCGAAATTTTCCGCGAGAAAACCCGGCAGAGCGACTTCCCCGCCCGCTACGGCGGCGAAGAGTTCGTGCTAATCTTGCCAGAGACAGACGAGGAAAACGCTCTTCTCGTTGCTGGTAAGATTCACGATGCGATTCGATCTTGCGCGTTTGGCACGTCCACTCGGTCATTTACGCTAACCGTTAGCGTTGGTGTGAGTTCTTCATCGGCTAGACACTATTCGGATTGGCGCGAGATGCTTAACGACGCCGATCGTGCTCTTTATCTAGCGAAGAATACCGGCAAGGACCGCATCGAAATTTGGGACGCCGAAAAAAAAACTAGCCAGATTCAGCCATCCGTCCATCCCTGACCGCCATGTCGTTACGAATCGTACTTTCCACGGCTGTCGTCGTGATCGTCCTCGCCGTGGGAACCACGCTGTTTGCCAACGACCGTTGTTGCGGCTTTCAATCAGCTTTCGACTCGGTTCAGCTAAGCGCACTCGCGCCCCAAACACGCCAAGTTAGCCTCCCCCCCACGGCCGATGACAACGTCTTTAGTCGGATCGATTTCCTGCTAAAGTCGGCGCGATTAAGCAGCGACCTTCTAGTGTATGGCGCCATCGTGTTCTTGGCACTGAGCCTCATCGGATTGCTGATTATCAGCGCTACCGCTAAGTCAAAAAGCAACACCGAAGCACTGCTCGAGTTCCTCAAAAAGGAAAAGGAGAAAGCGGAAAATCTTGCCAAGTTAAAGTCGGAATTTCTCAATCAAGTTTCCCACGAACTACGCACTCCACTAGCGGTAATTCTCGGTTACATCGAATGCATGACCGATGGACTCTATGGAGAAGTCGAATCCAAGCATCAGGAAATTCTTCAAATCGTCGCCAAACAGTCGGCGCACTTAAAGAACATGATCGATCAGATATTGATTTATTCGCGCTTGGAAGCCGGCAAGCAGCCGGTAAAGATCGAAGATTTGCAGCTCACTAAGATTGTCAGTGACATGAAGGACACTTTCGACTTCTTGTGCCGCCAGAAAGGGTTGGAGCTACGTTGGGAACTGTCTCGAGAGCCCATGACAATTCGTAGCGACGCCATGCGCCTTAAGGAAGTCATCAGCAACCTATTGCAGAATGCGGTAAAATACACTGACCGGGGTTCGGTGATCGTGCGTGTAGGAACTCTGCCCGCAACAGATTCCGTCATCGTTGAAGTGAAAGACACTGGAATGGGTATTTCCGAGCAACATTTAACTAGTATCTTCGAACCCTTCATGCAAGCTCACAAAACCTCGACCACCCATTCGCGCGGCGGCATCGGTTTGGGACTGAGCATCGTAAAAAAGCATCTGGAACAAATCAAAGGCACAATCACCGTGGAAAGCGAGCTGAATAAGGGCTCGACGTTCCGCATCGTAGTGCCGCGAAACTACAAGAAGGAAACCCCCAAAACATGGCGGTTTTGGAAGCTTCTCAAATTCCCCTTGGCGCAATCCCCGGCTCCGGCGTCGATCATTAGTTCCCGCGGCGACTCGCCCCGCCAAAAAACCGTGGACACCGGCCACGCGATCGGTTAGGGTCATCGCGAAGTATCTGCCAAAGAGTCTGCCTGTTTTCTTGGCCGCGTTGCGACTTTGCTGACTCTGATTAATTGAAAACGACGATCCCATGCCATCGTCTACCGTCCGTCGTTTCTTCGCTGCCCTGCTGCCATCCATCAGCAACCTAGTATTTGTCTCACTCCTAGTCGCGCTGGTATTCGGTCCCGGGAACGGGCTGCTCAATGACGGGGACACCGGTTATCACATTCGAGCCGGAGAGGTTATTCTACAAACCTGGCGCGTACCAAGCCAAGATTTTTTCTCCCATCACCAACCGCCGCTCAAATGGACGGCGCATGAGTGGTTGTCCGAAGTTGTTATGGCGATTGTGTATAAGAGTTCTGGGCTCACTGGAGTCGTGCTCTTTTTCGCCTTTTTACTTACTCTGACTCACTGGCTGCTCTTTTGGTCGCTTCGCTCCAGGTCGGAAAATGTCATTTTGATTATTGTCATTACCCTTCTAGCGACCTCGACGTCATCTAGCCATTGGCTCGCGCGGCCCCATGTTTTCTCATTGATCTTTACTCTGGCGTGGTATCATCTCTTGGATCGATTCCAATATCAGAACCAACGCACCCTTGTTTATCTACCTCTACTCATACTGCCCTGGGTCAATCTCCATGGCGGCTATTTTATTGGTCTCGTGCTCATCGCCATCTACCTACTCGGGAACTTGCTACACGCTATCGGGGCCCATCGAGCGCAAGCGATGGAACATTGGCGTAAAGCAAAACTCCTGTTTGGCGTCTTGGTCGTTACGATCTTAACTTGTCTGATTAATCCGCTTGGCTACGATATTTTGCTCTTTCCTATGCGCCTGACATCGGATCAGTTTATCATGGATCGCGTCAGCGAATTCATGTCGCCAAACTTCCACGACGTTTTGCCATTTAAGTACATGCTGTTGGCGACGATTGGCACCTTCGCTCTTGCACGCAAACGGTTAAATCTCATTGAGGTTGGGTTGGCACTCTTACTCTCGTACATGGCGCTCTATTCGATCCGCCACGTATCCCTGTTCGCAATCATTGTCGCCCCCTTATTGCTAAAGACTGCGGAGAATATTTTAACCGACCTTCCCCCGGCTGTTTTCAAGTTTGTCCAGAAACGCAATCGAGTCCTGCTCGACGTCGGCCGCAATCTCACGAGCCCGCTGTGGCCAATCGCCGCAGTTCTTCTGGTTGTAGGTTTAGCCGTTTGGGGCAACCTTCGCTTCACTTTTAGCGAAAAGCTTTTCCCACTGGCAGCCGTCGAGTTCCTGCAGCGAGAAAGCCTTCAGGGCAACAT
This sequence comes from Deltaproteobacteria bacterium, assembly GCA_016844625.1. Classification (GTDB taxonomy): domain Bacteria; phylum Desulfobacterota; class Binatia; order UBA9968; family UBA9968; genus DP-20. The sequence goes on along the minus strand of JAERMN010000019.1, from coordinate 19,032 downwards.
GTTTAACAACGATGAATTCGGCGACTACATCATCTTCGCAGCGTGGCCAAAGTACCGCGTCTTTATGGACGGTCGTAACGACATGTATGGCGCAAAACTAGCGAGCGCCTATTTCAAAGTGGCCAATGCGCTACCAGGCTGGAAAGAAGTCCTCAAGCAATACTCTATCGACTGGGTCATCTTTGACACAGCTTCCCCTCTGACAGGTGCCCTTCGCGAGCAAACCGACTGGCAACCCATTCATACCGACAAACTCGCAACCATCTTTGTCAGGAAAGGGGCAGCAAACGACGGCTTGCTGGCAAAATTTCCAGCGGTAAACCTCAGCGGCGTCCAGTGATTTTTAGAATTTTGCGATAAACCATCTGACGCGACGCCCGGGTTCCGTCATTTTTTAATTGGTACTAGATTGCCGACACCGCTTTAAGTCACTTCTTGTCTATTAAACGAAGCCACTTCGCGGGCGGGGATTTAACCCCGCGGCTATTTAAAATATCGCAAAGGGGATGCTCGCCCCCTTTGGAAAGCCCATAATATTGTTACTGCCTCAAGAGGCGGGGTTAATATAGAATTGACCGAGTTGTCACAATTTTTTCGGTCAACAATCGTCATCGACGTATCTTACACTCAACCGGTCAACACAACCGGTGCAAAATTTGCCACTTTTCTGACAAAATTGTCTTAACCCTTGCCGCTCCCGTCCAACTCAGTTGGCGTTTGCCTGCGCATCTTCGGCAGTCTTTATCACTCGCCTTTCCTTTGCGGATCATTTTAGCCGAGAAGTGAAGCGCTGGCACATCCATTGCTGCTCCGAATTATGGCTTGCGAGATTTGCTGTCTTTGGCGTTTTTAACGATCCGTAACTTCAGGCGCAGCGCCCAACTCCCGCTTGGCGTCAGACCAACCACGATTCAAAATGCACGACACCCGTTCCGATCCTAATAGCTTATCGTCCGACGCGGAATTTACCCTGCAGGTGCGGCAAGCACTCTTATCGGCTAAACATACAATTCCAAAAGTCGCGGTTCTACTGTTCGCATTGGACAATGATGGTAATGCATTGGTGCCGCACAGCGAATCGTCCAGGGGAGTTCACAATTCCGTTTCCATGCGCTTGAGAAGCGCGCTGCGCGATTCCGACACGGTCGCAGTTCTAAGCTCCGGTCAGGTCGGCGTCCTTTTACAATCGGTATCGGGTGCGCAAGAGCTCGAACACGTCATCAACAGGCTGCTGCTCTGCTTAGCGGAACCGATTCCCCTCGCTGACCGATCGCTTGTCATCACACCACGGATTGGCGCGGCGCTCGCTCCCGAACACGGGGAAAGCGTTCACGACCTCCTCGAACACGCGCAGAAAGATTTGGCAAAGGCCAAGACTGCGATCCAACCTTATTCGATTCACCTGTCGCCAACGCAAAATTTAGTCTCTTCGCGGCAATGGATGGGTGAGCTTCGACAAGCCATAGTCAGCGATCAATTGTTTCTCACCTATCAGCCGAAAGTGAACTTGCGGCACCAAGAGGTAACGGGCTTAGAGGTGTTGGTTCGTTGGCAGCATCCGAAGCATGGCATCGTTGTACCCGATCACTTTATTCCTTTCGCGGAACGCACCGGCCTTATCATTCCAATGACATTGTGGGTGCTTCAACAATCGCTGCTTCAATGCCGAGCGTGGCATGACCTCGGTCTGGACGTTAGCATTGCGGTCAATTTATCCATGTGGAATTTGGAAACCCAAGAGCTTCCAGGCCAGATCGCCGCGTTACTCCGCGACACCGGAGTGTCACCGGAAAATCTGGAATTGGAAATCACCGAAAGCAGCATCATGAGCGACCCGCAACGGGTAATTCGCACCTTGAGTCAAATCCGCAGCCTTGGGGTACGCTTTGCCATCGACGATTTTGGCACAGGTTATTCCTCCTTCGCCTATCTCACCAAACTGCCTGTCTCATGCATCAAAATTGACAAATCGTTTATCCTTAATATCGACACCGATCGTGACAGTTCCGTAATCGTTCGGTCGATCATCGATCTCGGTCACAATTTGGGTCTAAAGGTCGTTGCTGAAGGAGTGGAAAATGCTCGTGCAAATGAAATATTGCAAGGGTTCCAGTGCGACGAAGGACAGGGATACCATTTCTGCTGCCCAGTTGTCGCGGAGGCCATGACGGAGTTTCTCTCGGCACCCCCATCCGCGGTGACCGAGCAGACAAGTAAGAAAAATGAGAATTGGCAGCCCCTCGATCCGGCTCATTAATACCAACCGTGATAGCACGACAAATCCCGCTGCTGCTGACAACGGATAAATCGCTTGACTTATCGCCGCTTCCCGAACACAATGGGGACGTTCGATGTACTGAGCGTCGAGAATGAAAGGGGTCACGACTATGAAAAGACAAATCCTGTGCCGATTACGGGCCGCGATTCTAGCCACAAGCCTTTTGGCGCTCCCGACGGCGGGTCTTGCGCAGCAGGCTCCCGCGCAAGACGACGGCGTCTTTGTCTTGGGCAGCATCTTATATTCCGTTCTCCATATTCCGCTTAAGCTCGTCACCTGCGTCGGTAGCCAAGCCGGAGCTGCGGTGGCCTATACGGCGACCTACGGCGTGCCAGGAAACTACGATGGCGGAACCAATGGCAAAGAGATTGGCGAAGTCGCTCGTCGTAGTTGTATGGGAGCCTGGATTATCACACCCGCTCAAGTCAAAAGTGATTTCGGCGGTTGATCGAGCTAATTGTCCGTTGCTCGTTTTCGAGTTCTGGTTCTCACATTCTGCTTGCTGTCTGCTTTGAAGCCGCACATGCCAACGGTATGCGCGGCTTGTAGTTTTTCACAATGATTGCTTCCCGCTTTTTTATCGAGTGGTCGGACCTTTGCTTTGCTTCACTGGAATCGCCCATACCACCCACCTCGACATGACAAGTCGATAGCTCGCTGGAAGAGGCGGGACCGACTTTCGCGAGAATCTGGCCGGTGTACTGACAGGTTAGCAATTTAGGGGAGTCGGGGTATGAACCCCGCTCGCGACCAAAGGGGATGTTCAACCCCCTTTGGAAACCCCAGTAATTTTGTGCCCGCAGCAAGCTGCGGGGAATGTTAGATTCAAATATCGCAAATGGGATGCTCGCCCCCTTCGGAATTCCCACAATTTTTTGCCCGCCTCAAGAGGCGGGGTTAATATAGAATAAACGTAACTGGCGATGGCGAGTGACTACCTAGCGACGCGCGGCGAAATTCCACCACGGTCGCTTATCGGCTGGCATGATTGCGAAACCAATCGACGGTGCGCGCCAATCCGTCCTCGACCGATACCCGCGGCTGATAGCCTAACAATCGCTCAGCTAATCCGATATCAGCGAGGGAATCGCGCACGTCGCCGGCGCGCGCCGGCAAATACTCGACTTGGGCGTTAAGGCCAAGAATGTTTTCCAGCTGTTTGACTAACTGATTCAATGAAATCCGCGTACCGCAGCCGAGATTCATCATCTTGCCGGCCGCGCCGTCGGCAGTCAGCGCCAGTAAGTTCGCTTGCACGACATTCTCCACGTAAGTAAAGTCGCGCGACTGTTCGCCGTCGCCGAAGATCGTCAGCTTTTCGCCTGCCAAAAGCTTGGTGATAAATTTTGGGATCACCGCCGAATATTCCGAGTAAGGATCTTGGCTCGGACCGAACACGTTAAAATAGCGCAGGCTTACCGTCTCCAATTTGTACAGATCGAAGTAAAGCTTAGCGTAACGTTCACCGACAAATTTTTGCAGCGCATAGGGTGACAGCGGAGTCGCCGGCATATCCTCGCGCTTCGGCAACACTTTGGTATCGCCATAAACCGATGAAGAGGCCGCGTATACCAGTCTTCGCACCCCATGGGTGCGGCAGCTTTCGAGCACGTTGAGCGTGGCGGTGATATTGGCGCGATTCGAAGCCATCGGGTCACGAATCGAGCGCTGCACCGACGGGATCGCCGCCTGATGAAGCACGTAGTCGACGCCATCGACAACGCGATCGCAAACCGCCGGATCGGCGAGGTCCTCTTCGACGAAGTCGATCACCGAGAGAACGCTAGCAAGCCGCTCGATTTCTCCAGTGCAAAGATTATCGACGACGCGCACGCGCTCGCCGCGCTTGACCAGCCGCTGCACGATATGGGAGCCGATGAAGCCGGCGCCGCCGGTGACTAAGTAAAGTTTAGACATGATTTTTTGAGATCGTGGTAGATCAGCTGAATTCCGTCGCCGGGGCGAATGAGTTCGATATCAGAATTACATCGAAACCAGCCAACTGACGATCCAACACCTCCATTTGCGACATTCATTTGGTAACGCTAGCAGCAACTGAGGAAATAACTCGGCCGCCAACTTCGCCAGCCGGACTTTGGCTTGGTCGATTCTTTCAGTGTCACTGGCGCGCGTCGATCACTCAGCACAGTTCTCGGGTCCGCGAGAAATGATGTCGCTTCAGACAATCCTGAAACCTATGGAGATTGATTCTGCTGAAAACCCTCCGTTCATCCTTCGAGAGCCCCAGGACAAACGGGGAGGGGATTGATAACGTTAAGCATTTTCCGTTCTACTGAGCTTGTCGAAGTATCAGCCTGTCGAAACATTCCTAGGGGTTTTTCAGCAGAATCGAGATTCATATAAAGCGACCGATTCAGTTTCGGAAACTGCGCGCTGCCTCCTCCTCCCCCCCCTCAACGAGGTTGCGGCCCCTGGTTGTGTGACCATTCGTATTTTCGCTATCCATGGCTGAAATATTTCTTCCACAATTGCCTTATAACGAACGATCTCAACGCAACCGAGGCCTAGCCTATGCTTGAGAATAGACAGAGTCGTAGTATTTTCGGTATTCACCGGATGTCACGTGGGCTATCCAGTCGGTGTGATCGAGGTACCAGTCAACGGTTTGTTTCAATCCGACAGCAAAATCCATGCTTGGTTGCCAACCGGTTTCGGCGCGAACTTTCGAAGTGTCGATCGCATAGCGCCGATCATGCCCAGGGCGATCAGTTACGTAGCGGATACGCTTCTTAAGCGCGGCCACGTCAATGCCAAGCCGATCAGCAATCGCAACGCAAATCGCTTCGACAACATCGAGATTGGTCCGCTCTTCGCCGGCTCCAATGTTGTAAATCGAACCCATCTGTCCCTTTTCCAGAACGCTCAGGATGCCGCGGCAATTGTCTTCGACGTAAAGCCAATCGCGAATTTGCTTACCGTCGCCGTAGATCGGGAAATCTAAATGGTTCAGGCCGTTTCGAATCAGCAGCGGAATCAATTTTTCGGGAAACTGATAAGGGCCATAGTTGTTGGAGCTACGCGTTACGATTATCGGCAAACCATAGGTGCGTCGATAGGAGAAGCAAAGCAGATCGGCAGCGGCTTTAGTTGCGGCGTAGGGACTACTTGGGCACAGAGGAAAGTCTTCGGTGGAAGCTCGCTTGCCTTCTTTGTCACCGTAAACTTCGTCAGTCGAAATATGCAGGAAGCGTTCGACCGGGTGGTTCCGTGCGGCTTCAAGAAGCGATTGCACACCGCCGATGTTGGTTTGCAAGAATGGCGAGGCATCGAGAATGCTTCGATCGACGTGCGATTCCGCGGCGAAATTTACGATCGCCCACGGCCGCTCTTCTTTGAGAATTTTTTCCACCAAGCCACGATCACAAATATCGCCATGGACGAAACGCAACTGATCGGCGGGAAGATTGGCAGTATTTTCAAGATTGCCGGCGTAAGTTAGGGCGTCGAGATTGACCACCCGCCAACTTGGATCAGCACAGATTAGCCGCACAAAGTTGCTACCGATAAATCCGCAACCACCGGTAACCAAAACCGTCTTCATTTTTTACCGTTCAGATCCCCGAGCAGAGATAGAAACTATTGCCGACGCCGCGCCGTAGCGAAAGTGACTTTCGGCGTCCTTTAAGCCGGGCCAAGTTCGATCTCGGTTGGAAAGCTGTGGGTTATCGATGGGCCACGTGATCTTCAGCTCCGGATCGTTCCACTGGATTCCAGCTTCGCACTCCGGCGCATATTCCTCGGTTGTCATATAAGAAATCTCGGCCTGGTCGCTCACGACACAGAAGCCGTGGGCGAAGCCAACCGGCACGTAGAGCATTTTTTTGTTCTCCGATGAGAGCGTACCGCTAACCCATTTGCCAAAGGTTGGAGCACCCTGTCGAATATCGACGACGACATCGAAAATTTCACCGCTCAGCGCGCGCACCAGCTTGCCTTGCGCTTTGGGATGTTTTTGATAGTGCAGACCACGAAGAATTCCCTTGGTCGACTTCGAATGATTCCCCTGGAGGAAGAGTTCAGCGATACCGTGTTCGGCAAACTCGGAGCGTTTGTAAGTTTCCATGAAAAAGCCCCGGTCGTCGGCAAAAACGCGCGGCTCGACGATCAGCACTTCGGATATCTCAGTTTGAATAAATCGAAAAGGCATCAGAGCAATACTTCGGAATCGTCGCCGATCATGAGCCTATACGCTTGATGATTTTTTTGCTCTTTGACAACGGCTGAATTCTTGCCGATCAAGCTATCTTCCAAACGGTCGACATGATCGATCCGGGCGTTCTCCAACAAAACGCAATGTTCGAGAACCGACGAGACGATTCGGCAACCGGCGCCGATCGAAGTAAACGGTCCGACGAATGAGTTCTCGACGAAAACATTGTCGCCAATAACGACCGGTCCACGCACGGTGCTATTAACGACACGGCTGCCTTTGCCTAACCGCACTCTGCCGGTTACGTGACTCTTGGAATCAATTTCGCCGTCGATCTGGCGCTTGACCCATTCATCGAGAACCACGGTATTCGCCGTCAACAAGTCATCTTTCTTACCGGTGTCGAGCCACCACGATTCCACCTGGTCGCTGAGCACCTCGGCGCCGTCATTGAGCAGCATCTGGATCGCGTCGGTGATCTCCAACTCGCCGCGCCAGGAGGGAGAGATTTTGCTAATCGCCTTGTGGATCGCCGAAGTAAAAAAATAGATCCCGACCAATGCCAAGTTGGATTTTGGCTCTTTGGGTTTTTCAACCAAGCGGATGACGCGCTTGTGTTGATCGATTTCGGCAATGCCAAAGTTCGACGGGTTATCGACTTCTTTGAGCAGTATTGAGGCCGGCGCCGCCGCGGCTTCAAACTTCTCACGGTAATTTCGAATACCTGAACCGATCAGGTTGTCACCGAGATACATCACGAAAGAATCAGAGCCTAAATACGGCTGAGCAACCTTTACGGCATGGGCAAGCCCAAGCGGCTCGCTTTGGGTGATATATTCGATGCTCATCCCCCATGAACTGCCATCGCCGACGGTTTCTTTAATTGCGTTACCGGTCTCCGGCGAAATCACGATACCCACGTCCGTCACGCCCGCGTTCTTGAGATTATCTAACACGTGAAAAAGGATCGGCCGATTGGCCACCGGCACGAGCTGTTTAGCAGCCGTGTGTGTCAATGGCCGTAACCTAGTGCCCCGCCCACCGCTCAAAACCAAGCCTTTTAGATTAGTCGTCATTAGAGATTCACCCGCCGAATGAGACACCAAAGGGCAGCCGATAGCAAGCCGAATATCTATGCTAAAACAATGCTGGGCTTCCGCCATGGCTGCATGAGCAGCCAACTCACGAGTCCAACTGGTGATGTAAGCGAGCCCAAACTGTATCCTAGAGATCAACTGTCAAACTGTGGATGACACATTTGTCAGATCAAGACGGTTATAGAGCCAACTTCGCTACCCAATCATGGCAAAACTAGCCATAACTCTCTCAAACTGGCCAATATTAGACAACACCGATTCTAATTGGCAAAAAACATTCCAAATACCGAAGCTTCAATCGATTTTCGCTCCCCAAATGCCCCTGGTCATTGTTTGTTCCGCGTGGGAGAGGTGCCAGAGATAAATGACGCCCCTTCCCGGCCGGGGTATTGCCCCCGGCCCAAGTAAGGTAGCTACCCACGGGCTTACGCCCGTGGCACTTGAAATGCGCAACCCAGAACAAAGCCCTCCCCAGCCTGCGGAGGCTTTGACCCCCAGGCTAACGCCTGGGGTCCTCAGCCGGGGATTTGATCGAGGCGCTGGGCAACTTTTTTGTACTCGAATCGCACCAACAGCCTGGCTTTGAGCACGCCGGCAATTCACTCTAGAAAATCAAGTGAAGAAACTCGATCATCGGTTCCCGATTCTAGCCGAGCAATAACGACCTGGCGACTCCGTGCCTTTTCGGCAAGCTGAGCTTGGATGAGCCCTGCTCTGAGTCGCGCATGCCGCACCAGTTGAGCAATTCGCTGATGGCCTTTTTCCTCTGACAAGAAAAGCTAAACTCAGGATCTCGGAGCCCGAGCTCAGGGTGGATCGGGGATTGCTAAAACTTCGAGGGTGACCCAAGAGTTTTTTGAAGCCTTAGGGGGCCGAGCTATCCTTTGCCCGGGTCCGCCGGCCCACCGACCCTGCGTTGACCGAACGGTTTTACGGCACGGTGAAACAGGCAGAAATCTATCTGGTGGGGAATTATCCCGATGAGATATCGGCACGGGAAGAACTGGGCCGTTACATCGAGTCTTCGACCTTGCTGTCGCTGTACTTGAATTAGTTAAATCCAGAATTGACCTGTTAGTATCGGCCCTGTGAACAAGAATTGCCTCACGTCTTGAAAGGGCGCGGGATTTTTTTGCGTGTCCTACCGTCCGCGCCCAGCACGCATCATTTCGCAGCGAAATTAGGAGCTGCCGCTTTCAACGTCGTGTATCTCGCAGTATTCAACGACCTCCTCTAATGCTTCCACGGGACCCCCAGGTACAGACTCATACCAACGCCTGCAACCGCAGTCGCTTTCGAAGTAATCTTTTCTTATCGGCGGCTTTTCCATAAGTTTACTTTCGGCTCACTATAACAGCGCTCGAGCACCGTCGACAAATGACCGAAAGATTTCGCGCGGTCAAATAGTTCCAGACGTTCAAACATTAAAGCTCAGCCAACCCAAGATTCTAGCATCGAAACGAATCGCTATGAGCTTTGCCGGGTTGCCACCTGCATTGATTTGATAAATTGCGCCCAACCGCCTTTGATTTGCGGTGAATTCACGATATATCCGGCCTGGTATGGATTTCGGAATTTTCGACCATCTGGATCGCAACGATCTTCCACTGAACGAATACTACGAAGCGCGGCTCAAACTCATCGAGGCTTACGAGCGCGCCGGTTTCTACGCCTACCATGTCGCCGAACATCACTCGACGCCCATCGGCTTGGCGCCGTCGCCCAGCGTGTTTCTTTCGGCCATCGCGCAGCGAACTAAAACACTGCGCTTCGGTCCAATGGTCTATGCTCTACCGCTGCATCACCCACTGCGTTTGATCGAAGAGATCTGCATGGTCGACCAATTGAGCGGCGGCCGTTTGGAAATCGGCTTTGGCCGGGGCTCGTCGCCGACGGAAGTGAAGTTTTATGGCCAAGACCCGGCCCAAGCGCAAGATATTTACACCGAAGCGCGCGCGTTGATTCTCGAAGGACTGACGCACAAGAAGTTGACCTTCAAAGGCAAACACTTTTCGTTCAAAGATATTCCAATGGAGCTGGAGCCGCTGCAAAAACCCCATCCGCCCATGTGGTACGGCGTGCATTCGGTGCAAGCCGCTGAGCGCGCAGCCAAGCAGAGCTTGAATATGGTCAGTCTCGACTCGGCGAAAGACACGCGCAGCTACAACGACAAGTATCGGCAAGTCTGGAGCGCATTGCACGGCACCAAGCCGACGCCGAAGCTCGGCGTGAGCCGGTTCATCGTTATCGCACAAAGCGACCAGGAAGCGCTGACAATCGCCCGGCGCGCTTATCCGGTCTGGCACAATCATTTTTATTTTCTGTTCTATCTTATCGGCGGCACACCGGCGCACCCAAGACCCGCGGAGTTCGACAAGATGATGGAGATCGGCCAAGCGGTCGCTGGCAGCCCCCAAACCGTGCGGCAATTTCTCCAAGCGCAGCTGAATGAGACGGCGGTGAATTATCTCGTCGGCCAATTCGCCTTCGGCGATCTTTCCCTTGAAGAATCGCTGCGCACCGTGGAGCTTTTCAAAAATGAAGTCATGCCGAAATTGAAGGGGAGCGACTAGCAGTAACGATCACCGGTTGGTTTCACCACGAAGGACACGAAGCATGTCCTGAGCAAAGCCGAAGGGAGCACGAAGTTCGGCGTCTTAAACATCCGAAAACTTCGTGTCCTTCGTGATCTTCGTGGTGAAAGAACCCATTGCACGTGACGTATGCTTAAGAACGAACTGTAAGAAGCTAAGGAGGAAACAGCAATGGAAAAAATCGGATTTGTTGGCACTGGCGCGATGGGGAGCGCGCTGCTCTCTCGATTAAAACTGGCGAATGTAACAGCGGTGTCTTTCGACATCGCGCCCAAGGCGCAGGAATCGGCGCGCGCTGAGGGCGCCCAGACATTGAACTCAGCGAAGCAAGTGGCGCAAGCTTCGACGATCATCGACGTCGTCGTGCGCACCGATCAAGAAGTGATCGACTGCATGTTAGGAGCGAATGGCGTTGTCGAGGGCGCCGCGCCCGGTTCGCTGGTGTTGCTGCACAGCACCATCCGTCCGACCACAACCAAGAAAATCGCCCAGGCCGCGGCCGACAAACGCGTAAACGTCATCGACGCCTGCATGACTGCGGTCCCCAGCGCCGTGCGCCAAGGCGGCCTGACTTTTCTGGTCGGTGGGCACAAAGCTTTTTTCGACCGCGCCAAGCCGCATTTGATGAATATGGCGAAAGACGCCGTGCACATGGGGCCGCTCGGCTGCGGCAACGTCACCAAGCTTTTTAAAAACATGGTCACCGCCTCCGAAGCATTAGTCGTTTACGAAGCTCTGCAAATCGCCAAAGCCGGCGGCATCGGCTACAAGGCCGCCCTCGATCTCATGCAGAAAACCAAATCGGCGAATATTTTAGAACGCTGGGAAACTCGCTTCCAACTTTCCGGCAGCGAAATGACATTTAATCCTGGAACCAATCTCTACGACAAAGATTTGCCGCTCGCCGCTGAAGTCGGCAAAGCTCTCGGCGCGGAGATTCCCGTCGTCGCAGCGTTAGCAGCGCTGGGGATCAAGTTGAATGGCGGCAAAGTGAGCATCTGATTCCGAGCACCGAGTGCTGGGTATTGAGTGCTGAGACAACTCGAAACGCAACACCCGAAACTCGAAACTTAAGAATGCGCACACGAACCTACCGCGATCATCGCGTCGAGCTTGACGCCGAAGAGATTCGTAAAGGAGAATGGGTGGCCCGCGCCACGATCGTGATCGTCGAGCACAGCAAAGCAAAACGCATTCCGATCTTCGGCCGGCGCCGGGCAACATTGGATACCGAGCGACAAGCCGACGCTTACGGTTTCGAACTGGCGAAGCTCTGGATCGACGGCAAATTGTGGGGCTCGAATGGACATGGTTAGGCTAAAATAAAGGCTCTTCAGGCTTTTGTGTGGATAATGTGTCACGTCCAGTTTATTTTGTTCACCACGAAGATCACGAAGGTTTCGAAAATTTATGTTTTTAAACTTCGTGCTCTTCGTGTCCTTCGTGGTGAAAACTTCTTCACAGTAAACCCGCAAGAACCAAGATAAATAGGGAGGACTTCATGGAAATTACCGATGCGCAGAAATTTTTACAGGAAAACCACCGCGCCTGTATCGCCGTCAGACAAAACGACGGCTGGCCGCAGATGACCTTCGTCACGCCGGGCATCGATCCGCAAGGCCGCGTCATCATCACCTCGCGCGGCACGACTCATAAGGTCAAACATATCCGCCGCGATCCGCGTGTTTCCATGCTCATCTTCGGGGAACAGTATAGCGGCTCCAAGTTCGTGCAAATCCACGGCACTGCCGAGATCATCGAACAACCCCAAGCAATGGAAACCTTGATCTACTGGTACAAGCAAGTGCGCGGCGAGCACAAAAACTGGGAGGATTACAACAAACAGATGCAGGACGAGAAACGCGTCATCATTCGCGTCAATATCGAAAAAGTCGGCCCACAAAGCGTGAATCGAATCTAGCCGGAAGTCGATCTCACCACGAAGATCACGAAGGACACGAAGGTTTCGGATGATTAAGCCTGTAGCCCGGATGAAGCAGAGCGTAATCCGGGAATCCCTGGATTCCGTTTTACTCTATCCAGGCGATAACGTCTTCTCATATCGCGCGGAAACGGTTCTTCAGAGGAGCGCGGGTTTTCAAACCCGCAAGAATACGCGGACAAGAATGTCCGCGCTCCCTTAGACTCCGAACTTCGTGCTCCCTTCGGCTTTGCTCAGGACATGCTTCGTGTCCTTCGTGGTGAGTTCATTTTTCAGACCACACGGGCAGCCGCCCACGATCATGGGGCAATTCGAGATGGCTCATGTCCGGCCCGAGCGGCACGATACCGGTTGGGTTGACGTTTAGTTGGCTGTGGTAACCCGCTTTCGTTTTCTCCAGATCGAACGTTTCTTTAATCCCCGGCCACTGATAAAGCTCGCGCAGATAGTTCGCTAGATTTGGATAATCCTGCACCCGCCGCAGGTTGCACTTGAAGTGGCCGTGATATACCGGATCGAAGCGAAGCAGCGTCGGGAACGCGCGCCAGTCGGCTTCGGTAATGCGCTCCCCCGCCAAGTAGCGCTGCTCGCTGAGCCAACCCTCCATGGTGTCGAGGCATAGAAATACTTTCTTCACCGCTTCGTCATAGGCTTCCTGGCTACGCGCAAAGCCGGCGCGGTATACGCCATTATTGAAATGACTGTAAACAAAATCATTGATCCGATCGATCTCGACCGATATCTCTTCGGGATAGAAATCGTAATTCACATTCGTGTGCGCGCTAAAGCCAGTGTTGAACATGCGAATGATTTCCGACGATTCGTTATTCACAATCGTGCGCCGCTCGCGATCCCACAATGTCGGCACCGTCACTTTGCCGGTGTACTTTGGGTCCGCAGCCGCGTAGACCTGATGCAAGCGGAAGACGCCGTCGTCCTCGGGTTGGAAATCATCGATCACCTCTGCGTAAGCCCAACCCGCGGTTTTCGGCTTGTCCGCCAGCGACATCGAGACCATGCCTTCGAGCCGTTTCAGCTTGCGAAAAATAATGGTTCGGTGCGCCCACGGGCAATTGTAGGAAACGAACAGATGATAGCGCCCCGGCTCGGCTTTGAATCCGCCGCTACCCGACGGCCCGGCGTTGCCGTCGAGCGTCACCCAACTGCGAAACTGCGAGTCCGCGCGCACAAAGTGTCCGCGCAAGTCCGCTGTCATGCGGTCATCGTTCACCCATTTGCCATTCATCATATGGCCCATAGTAATTCTCCTTTCGCAGAAGGCTCACTCTTAGCAAAAATCGACGAACGCTAAAAGCCGCACTGACACCGACGCTTCCGACCACTCTAAACGCGCAACTCGAAACCGCGTCATCGCCGCATTGACACGCGAATCTTACTTCTGCGATAAGCAGGGACAGAACCACTAAGCGAGGCAACCTATGCAAACAGTCGGCTTTATCGGCCTCGGCAACATGGGTGGTCCGGTCGCCGGCCACATTCAGCGCGCCGGATTTCCCATGATCGTTTACGACCTGCGCGACCAAGCGACCCGTCCTTTTCGCGAGCGCGGCGCGACGGTGGTCAACTCTGCCGCTGAGCTGGCGCGCCTGAGCGATGTCATCGTTACCGCATTGCCAATGCCCGATGATGTCGAGCAGGTCGCCAGGGAAATTGTCGAAGGCATTAAACCCGAGGCGATCTACATTGACATCTCGACCAGCCCGCCGGCGCTGATACGAAAACTCGAACCGATCTTCGCGGCCAGAGGCGCTCACGTCCTCGACGCACCGGTCGCCTCAGGACAGCCCGGGGCCGCGCGCGGCATCCATGAGGTCATGGTCGGCGGCGCGCCGGAAATATTCGAGCGCGCCAAGCCAGTGCTCGGCGCATTCGGCGACCAAGTGCTTTACGCCGGGCCGCTCGGTTCGGGCAGCATCTGCAAGCTGGTGCATCAGATGATCAACAGCACGATCTCCCAGGCGATCGCCGAAGGACTCTCGCTGGGAGTAAAAGCTGGCGTTGACGTTAAGTCGCTTTGGGAATGCGTGCGCCGCGGCATGGTCGGCCGCATGCATGTGCTCCATGCGCAAGTGCCGCAGAACGTCTTTCCCAACGACTACGAAACCGACACTTTCCCGCTCAAGTTGCTACGCAAAGACGTCGGCCTCGCCACGGCATTAGGACGTGAGTTCAACGTCTCGCTGCCGCTGGCGAACGTCGCCGAACAGAAACTGATCGAAGGTATGAATCGTGGTTGGGGCGATAAATCGGCGTACACGGTGACTTTCAAACTTCAGGAAGAAGCGGCGCAAGTCGCGCTGCGCGCCGAAGGTGTGGACGCGCAGCAAGCGGCGAAGTATATTTCGACACATCCGAAGGCAGAATGAACGCGTTCAAAATGTTCAAGCCGTTCAAATCGTTCAAACCGTATTTCGGACGTTTATTTTTACGCCTTCGTGGTAGTCTTGTCTTCCGACTGCTTGAACTGCTTGAACGTTTTGAACGGCTTGAACGATTACGGGGTACCCTATGGCTAAACATGGCTTCAAAGTCTTAGACAGCGACATGCACATCCTCGAGCCGGCCGACCTCTGGCAGCGTTATATCGACAAGAAGTTCAAACCCCTCGCACCCATCGGCACCACCGATCACGTGCGCGACTTACGCCTGGTCGGACCGGAGGGCCGCGCCTGGGGCCGGCCCGACGATCCAGCGCCGGGAACGCTGCCGCCGCCCGGTCACATTTTCCACAAGAATCAGAAACTCTTCAAAACCCACAACGAACGCGGTTGGTCTGCGCAAGTGCAGCTAGACGCGATGGCCGAAGAAGGCATCGACGTGGCGATTCTTTATCCGAGCCGCGGCCTGAACGTTCTCGCGATTCCAAATTTAGAATCCGAATTCGCCGCTGCGCTAGCTCGCGCGTACAACGACTGGCTCTACGACTTCGGCCAAGCGGACACCGGGAAACTCATCGGCGCCGGCATGATCTCGCCATTTAGCATTGACGACGCCATCAGCGAGGCGCGCCGCTGCGTCGAGCAGCTTGGCTTCCGGGCGATCTTTCTCCGCGCCAACATCGTCAACGGCCATAACTGGCATGAGCCTTACTACGCGCCGCTGTGGTCCGCCCTCGAAGACCTCGGCGTGCCGCTCGGTTTCCATGAAGCGAATAATTCTGCAGCGCGCCAGGCGGGCGAGAACTTCGGTTATGACTTCATGCTGCGCCACACCTACGCTCACCCGGTCGAACAGATGCTCGCGGTCGGCGCCTTTTGCGGCGGCGGCGTTTTAGCTCGCCACCCCAAGCTGCGCGTGGCATTTCTCGAAGGCAACTGCGGCTGGCTGCCGTTTCTCATGTGGCGCCTGGACGAGCATTGGGAACAATACGGCGATCAATGGGCGCCCGATTTAGCGCAACCGCCGAGCTATTATTTTAAGCGGCAATGCTACGCCTCGGTCGAGTGCGACGAAGAGCCGGCCAAATACGCCATCGATTTTCTCGGCAACGAGCGACTAATCTTCTCCACCGACTTTCCCCATGTCGATACCAAATATCCGAACGCCGTGGAAAGATTTCTCGAACTGCCGATCAGTGAAGAAGACAAGCGCAAGATTCTCTGGGACAACTGCGCGACTTACTACGGCATGATGGGGATGTGAAGAATGTTGATCGCGGCCACCCGTGTAGGGGCAGGCCCCCGTGCCTGCCCTCCGAGCGGGCAACCCCAGGGGCTTGCCCCTACAGGACAGCGGCGAGATGCCAAACGGCGCAGATATATGAGAAATATAATTCTTGTCGCTTTGGCGGCTGCTTTCATCGCGACAATTCTTACCAGCCGAATTCACGCCGGCGAGCCGCCTTACAAAGTCCGCATCGGCTACCCATCCTCGGCGGTTTCTACGCTGCCATTCGACATCGCTAAAGAAAAAGGCTTCTACACCAAAGCCGGTCTCGATGTCGAATATATCCAGATGCGGAGCGCCCTGGGTCCCCAGGCGATCCTTAACGGTAACATCCATTTTTTTACCTCACCGCAATCCGCCATCAACGCCGCCGTCGCGGGACTTCCGCTGGTCGTGGTGCTTTCGCTTTACCGCGACACGCCATGGGTCTTGGTCACCAACAGAGAAATCAACCGCGCTCAAGATTTGCTCGGCAAAAGGATCGCGATCTCCGATATTCGCTCGTCCCCGTATTACTTTGCCCGCGCCGGCTTTAAGAAACTCGCAATCGAAGAGAAACAAATAAGCTTGATCACTACCGGCGGCACTTCGAACAGCTTCGCGACGTTGACGACCCATCAAGTTGCCGGCGCGGTGTTGAGCCCGCCGTTCGATGAAAAGGCGGTGTCGCTCGGCTACAAGAAATTTCTTTTCCTGGGCGACTTGGCGGACATCCCGTATGTCGGCCTGTTCACCTCGCAAGCGGAGATTCGTGGCAATCGAGAACGAATCCGGCGGACCATTGGCGCAGTGATGGACGCGGCAGCGTGGCAACGAGCCAATCGTAGCGAAGCGGTAAAGATGATAGCTTCGCGTTATAAGATCAGCCAGAGCGAAGCGGAACGTTCTTACGACACCATGACCGGCATTCTCTCGCCCGACGGCGCGATGAATATGAAGAAAGTCCGCGGTTATCTGAACCTACTGCGCGAAGAACGACCGATTCCAGAAGATCTCGATCCGGCGAAGCTGGTGGATTTTTCTATGCTGCCATCAGCTCGCTAGCAGGTTGCTGAAAGAAAGGTCGCCATCACGTTAAAACGATTAGCTGTGTTTGTGATCATAATCCTGACGCCGGCGCTGACCGCGCAATCCCTGCTAGGGGCAAGCGATCAGCTTGAAGAAGTCTTACGCCAACAAACCACGGCGCGCCAGGAAGAGAAAATCAAAGAAGTCAAACAACAGGAACAGCTCGAAACCTTAAAACGAGACCAGCAATCGGCTCAATCGCAACAACAATTGGATCAAATCAAGCGGCAAAAAGTCGAAACGCCGGTAGCAGCGACGAAGCCGCAAGCGACTCAGACACAACAGCAACTCGATCAGCTGAGAAATGATCAGCAACTACAGCGTTTACAAACCGAGCAACAGCTCCGCCGCGTCGAACAAGAAAAAAACTCACTACGCCAACAACAACAGATCAACGAGTTACAGCGACAACAACAGATCCGATCGCTCCAAGAGCAGATTCAACGCAATCAAACGCAGCAAGATTTGGACAGACTACGTCAACAGCAGAATAGCCGCTAGATTTCTTGCGTTCCCACTAAAGCCTCGTTAGCTTGTAGCCGTGAGTTGAACCCGGATTGCGCAGTTGAAACTGACACGAAGAGCGAGGAGCGGGCCTTGCGTTGCCAAGGCAATGGAGTTCTACCTCTAAGCTTATGGCGAGCATGGGTGCAATCGCGTGGGTGTCTCAAGTACAGGCGGTTCATTGCGGCATAGCAAAAAGGACTTTGAAACTTTACGGTTGGGTGCCTTCGCAACTCCAGGCCCACACCTCGCTCAACCGAGGTTGTATCTCCAACTTCGGAATCCGGGTTGAATCGCTGTGGGTCGATTCCCCCGCAGCTCGCTCGGTTAAGTTAATTGCCTATTCGACGTCCGTCATTGCCGCATGCTTTAAGCGGGAATCCAGGCGGGTCCGGAACTGGACCCCAAAATAAACGAAGCCACTTCGCGGCCGGGGTATTGACCCCGGCGCTTATTAAAATATCGCAAAGGGGATGCTATCGCCCCCTTTGGAAACCCCATTTAGTTGTTCCCGCCTCAAGAGGCGGGGTTTACTGAGAATCAAAGGGAATCTGCCAAGTCAATGGAAATGGGACGATCATTGACTTCACTCCTGATTCTATAGCACTAATAGATTCCATGGCTTTTGACTCGAATAATCAAACCACGATGGCCGGATCGTCAGTGGGCGTCGCCGGCGCCGAAACTATTCCGAGCTTCGGCTACTCGTTTGGCCGGGATTTAGTCGGCAGAATTTTGCCGCCGCTCTGCGCCATGACGAGCGTGATCGCCATTTGGTGGTCGCTCTATTTGATTTACCCGCGTCTGCTGCCGAGTCCGATGAACACGGTGAACGAGGCGATTCGGCTGCTCTCCGACGGCACGTTCTTCTTTCACATGTATCAGAGCCTGCGCCGTGTCTTCGTCGGTTCGATTGTCGCGATGTTCTTTAGCGTCGCTGTCGGCATCTACATGGGCACCGTGTTGATGGGCGAGCGCTTTTTTCAGCCCCTGGTGGTGCTCGGCCTGACCATCCCCGGCTTGATGTGGGCGCTGATCGCGGTGATGCTCTTCGGCATCAACGAATTCTCGCCCTACTTCGCCGTCACGGTAACGATTTTTCCAATGCTAGTGATTAACATTTGGGCTGGGGTGAAATCCCTCGACAAAGAGCTGATGGACATGAGCCATGTGTTTCACTTTTCCAAATGGATGAAAATCACCCAGGTAATCTTGCCGCAACTCGTGCCGAATATTTTTGCCGCCACCCGTTACGGCTTGGGCCTCGCGTGGAAAGTCGTCGTGGTGGTTGAAATGTTCGGCACCAGCAACGGCGTCGGCTACCAAGTGATGAAGTCGTATCAAGTTTTCAACATGGAAGGCGTGATCGCTTGGACGC
Source organism: Deltaproteobacteria bacterium (assembly GCA_016844625.1). GTDB lineage: Bacteria > Desulfobacterota > Binatia > UBA9968 > UBA9968 > DP-20. The sequence goes on along the minus strand of JAERMN010000019.1, from coordinate 313 downwards.
TCACCTTCGTCATCGCCATGATCGTCATCGAATACGGCATCATCGATCTCGCCGAGCGCCGGTTGACCGCCTGGCGGCCCAAGATCGACGTCTGGAGACGCTAAGTGGCCGATCTCGTCGTCGATAATGTCGAGAAATGGTTTCGCCGCGAAGACGGCCAGCCGTTCAAAGTCATCGACCGTTTGTCGTTCCAAGCCCGTGCAGGCTCAGTGACCGTGCTCATCGGCCCCTCCGGCTGCGGCAAGTCGACCTTGCTGAACACGATTGTCGGACTGGAGCGATTGGATCGCGGCGAATTGAAATTCGTCAACGA
>JAERMN010000238.1 GCA_016844625.1 Deltaproteobacteria bacterium | reverse complement strand
TCGATCACGGCGCGGGAGTTAAAGCCCTTCTTGCCCGGTTGAATGCGCGGATCGAGCGGCCCGCTCCAGCAGCGACGCAGAATCTCGATGGACTCGACTGGGTCTGAGCGAGTAGACAAGGCCCAGAGGACATCGAAAGTGTTGGTCGGGTCGATGTCCTCATCGACAACGATCACATAACGGCCGAGATAGGCGCCGGCATGAACTTGCGACGCCACGAGCATGGCTTGGCGGGCGTGGCCCGGATAGCGCTGTTTGATTGAAATGATGTTCAACAAACGGCCGCCACCAGCCTCGTGACACCACACGCCCCTGACATCAGGAACACCGGCTTTTTCGACCTGTTCCCAGATCAATGACGCCTTCACCATGCATTTGGCGATGGAGTAGTCTGACGGCGGACGGCCGGGACGGGCGCAGCACAGGATCGGATCGTTTCTGTAGTAAACGTTTTCGACGCGGATCACCGGCTCTGGACGGCTCGAACTGGCGTAATAACCAGTCCATTCGCCGAAGGGACCTTCAGTCTTTCGATCGGTTGGATCCATCCAACCTTCGATGACGATTTCCGCGTTGGCGGCGAAGGGTAGTCCGGTAGATTTGCCTTCGATGACTTCGATGGGCGCGCCCTTGAGGCCGCCGGCGTAGTCGAACTCAGACACGCCGTAATCGATCTCGTTACCGGAGACCATGAACAGAACCGGATCCTGGCCGACGGAAACGACGACCGGGCAGGGTTTGCCGCGCTCGAAATACTTATTGCGTTGAATGCTGCCATGCTTGCCGGGCGATATATAGAGGCCCATGCTCTTGCTGTCGTGCACCATGCCGCGGTAGGCGCCGAAGTTGACCCAACCTTCATCGGGGTCCCGGGTCGTAACCAAGCAGGCCGTGCCAATGAAGCGACCACCGTCGAGCTCATGCATGAATGGCACGGGGAATTTGAGCAAATCGACTTTGTCGCCGGAGTCGACGTTTTCGAGGATCGGCCCTTTGGTGACGACTTTATGCTTTATGGGCTCGTGATTTACCAGCTTCTGGCGGAAGGCGCGAACGAGATCCAAGTTGGAAAGGTTCATGTCCAAGCCCAAATTGAGCGCCATTCTTTTGAACGAAGCGTTCTGAGCGAACAGGGTGCGAAAACCTTTGGGATAGCCGGGAACGTTGTCGAATAGAACCGCAGGCGTGCCGGTCTTGGATTCACGCGCGAAAATCTCCGCGAGAGTGCCCATTTCGAGATTCCAATCGACGCCGTCAACTTTTTTCAGTTCACCTAAACTGTCAACGATTTCGAGCCAGTCGCGTAGGTCCGTATACTTGGGCGTTTTGCCCGCTTTCATATCGTCTTCTGCTAATTTTCTCGCCTCGAGTGCTGTCATTTAGGTCAGTCTCCTTTCAGATTCAAAATGGGGCATTCTAGAGCTCCGCCATGGACTCATCAATACCTTCTTTATCGTCCGCTGGCAAACCGTTGCAACTCGCGGGATCTAAATGCAGATACACTTTGTCCCCAGGACTTACCGCATTAAATGGATGGGTGTGCACCGCCAACAGGTCGTCACCGACGGCGACCTTGCACTGGTAAGCATCGCCCATAAAGATCGCTTCCCTAACGGTTCCTTCCAAGACGTTGTCCAGCCCTTGCGGCTTTTCTTTGTACAGGGGAATATTTTCCGGACGGATCGAAAGCACCGCCGCCTGGTCCTTCTTCAGTCCCGGCGCTGGGATGAAAGAGAGCAGGCCTTTTTTGGTTTGGATTTTTCCCGGCTGCCCATCGCCGGTGAGCTCGACGATCTTGCCGTCGATCAAATTGGTTAAACCCAAAAATGTCGCGGTGAAGCGGCGCGTCGGACGGGCATAGAGCTGATGCGGCGCGCCGATTTCAATCAACGTGCCGCTGTGCATGACGGCGATCTGGTCGGAGATGGCCAAGGCTTCGGCCTGATCATGGGTGACGAAGATGGTCGTGATGTTGGTTCTGCGCTGCAGTGCTTTAATTTCGGACCGCATCTGCACGCGCAGTTTGGCGTCCAAGTTACTCAGCGGCTCGTCCAGCAGCATGACCTTGGGCTCGTTGATCAAGGCCCTGGCAAAGGCGACGCGCTGTTGCTGGCCACCCGACAGTTTTGGCGCTGGACGGTCTTCCAATCCGTCGAGGCCGACGACCTTCAACACGTCGCCGACTCTTTTTTTGATCTCGTCTTTGGAACGGCGCTGGATCGTCAGTGGATAGGCGACATTCTCAGCGACCGTCATATGCGGCCAGATCGCGTAGGACTGAAACACCATGCCAATCGGGCGCTTGTTGGTCGGCACATAGACGCGCTCGCCGGAGGCGTAAACCGTTTGACCGCCGATACTAATCTTGCCGCCGTCGGGTCGCTCCAAGCCCGCCACGCAACGTAGTGTCGTCGTCTTGCCGCAGCCGCTGGGGCCTAAGAAAGTGTAAAGCGAACCTTCGGGGATGTTCAGCGAGACACCTTTTAGAACGTGGACGCGCTCTTTGTCCTCGCCGAAGTATTTTTCCAAGGATTCGATTTGCACCATGTCTCTTTTTTCCGCCATATTTTTCTCCCTTCAAAGCCACCACCCGCCCCTACGAGCGCAGCCCATCGAAACTGATTCTCAAATGATTATTCGGCGATACCGATTTTAGCGCCGAGTTTCCGCGCGATAGCCGCCATAGTGACGAGCAGCAACACCATCAAAACGCCTAACGCGCAAACATAGGTGTACTGACCGCCTTCCCACAGGTCAAAGGCCATGATCGAAAGCACCGTGCTATTGTATGAATACAGCAATATCGAGGTCGATAGTTCACGCAGCGCGATGATGCTGATGTAAATCCAACCGGCGGTGAAGCCCGGCATTAATAACGGCAAGATTATCTTGCGAAAGGTTTGAAACCAGGTGCCGCCAGCGGTAAATGACGCCTCTTCCAATTCCTTGTTGATCTGAATCATCGACGCCGACGCGGCGCGGATGCCGTATGGGATGTACTTGGTCATGTAGGCCAAGAGCAAAACCCAAATCGTGCCATAGATTGGGATCGGCAAGGTTAAATAAACCCAAATCAGACTAACGCCGAGCACGATTCCGGGCATGGCGATCGGGATAAAACACATGGTGTCGAGAAACGCCCGGCCTGGAAGTTTAGTTTTGACGGTGATCCAGGCGATGACCGAGGTCAGCAACATGACCAGCGTTGCCGAGCCGACCGACAAGTAGAAACTATTTTTGAAGGCCGTCCACGCCAAGGGGTAATTGATGATGTACTGATAGTTCCCCCAAGTCATTTTCTGCACCAGCTCCATGGAAGGTACGCCATAGTAGGGAATAAACGACGACCACAACAGCACAAAGATCGGCAGAATAACGGCCAGAAAAAAGATCAGAAAAGAAATGCCCAGGGTAAGCCACTTCCAGCTACCCAGATCGATCACTCGTGGCCGATAGCCTTTGCCGGTTACGGTCGCGTAACGCTCCTCGCGCCTGGTGATTCTGCCGTAGATCAGGACGCCCGTCGTGCTAATGAATAAGAGTGTCACCGCGTAAGCGCCGGCCAGCCCAAAGTCAGATGGGAACTGATGAATCGCAAGAAATATCTTGGTGGTAAAAACCGATATCTTAGCCGGCACGCCGATCAAAGCCGGGACTTCGAATGCTTCGATTCCGCGGATGAAGTTAATCAATAGTACGCTGACCATCGCCGGGCGCATGAGTGGCAGCGTAACCTTGCGAAAAGTCTGAAAGGTGCTCGAGCCCGCCGTCAGCGCCGCCTCCTCCAGTGACGTGTCCATGTTGCGGAACGCGGCCGACATCAACAAAAATACCAACGGATAAAGATGGATGGATTCCGCCCAGATCATGCCCCACATGGAGTACACGTTGAACGGCGCCGATTCCAGGCCAAGCGCCGCTTTGACGACGATGTTAATGAGGCCTATTTTCGGGCTAAGCAGGAGAATCCACGAGATCGTGCTGAGAATCCCCGGAATGATAAACGGAATCAGCGACATGACGACGAACAGTTTCTTGAACGGCGTGTTCGTCCGTTCGCTGACCCAAGCGAGAAAGGTGCCGATTAAAAACGTCAGCGTACAGGTGCCGATTGCGTAATAAACGGAATTCAGCAACAGGAGATAAAACTCCTTGTCGACGTAGGCCTTAATGTAATTGGCGATGGTGAAATGCGCGCCGGGCTCGCCGATGGGAGCGCTCCTAATGCTGCCGTAAAGCAGCATTAGGAGCGGAATCCCAGCGAGATACAGGACGAAAAGAGTACAGCCAACGAGGATCAGAGACTGGGAATTGATTCGATTCCCCATATTATTGAAGCCGATCTAAAAGTGTTAGGCCGCGAACTTTAGTTATCGATGTTATGCACGACCTGATCCTGGATCATGGTCTTTTTCACTTCTTCTTCGATCAAGATCCAGAGCTGGTCTTCGTATTCGAGAAATTTTGGATCGCGTTTGATCGATAGATCGCGCGGGCGCGGCAAATCGATGTTAATCATCTTCTTCACCCGGCCCGGCCGCGCGCCGAATACGATGCACCTGTCAGCCAGATAAATCGCTTCGCTGATTTGGTGCGTGATGAAAAGCACGGTCTTGCCGGATTCGCGCCAAATACGCAGCAGTTCCGCCTGCATGATTTCGCGGGTCTGCGCATCGAGAGCCGCGAACGGCTCGTCCATGATTAGTATTTCTGGGTCGACGGTCAGTGCCCGCGCCAGGTTGCAACGTTGTTGCATGCCGCCGGAAAGCTCGTGCGGATAGTGATCTTCAAAACCCTGCAAGCCGACCAGCTTGATGAACTTATTTGCCCGCTCCACGCCCTCTCCTTGATCCAAGCCTTGGCACTCGAGACCAAAAATCACGTTCTTGGCCACCGTGCGCCACGGCATCAAGCAGGAATCCTGAAACACCATGCCGCGGTCGGTGCCCGGGCCGGTCACCTCCTTGCCGTCGATCATAATTTTCCCAGCCGTCGGCTTGAGTAATCCGTCGCATAGATTGATGAAAGTGGTCTTGCCGCAACCGCTGGGTCCGACGATGGTAACGAACTCGCCCTCGTTAACTTCGAGATTAATCTGGTCCAGTGCCAGAAGCCTACCGCCGGTTCTCGGCTGATAGTATTCATGTCTCAATCCAACCGCCTGTAACTTGGTCTGTGCCACAATGCCTCCTTTTAAATGACTGCTTGAAAACAATTATTGACCCATCGTGATCGACCTTGAAAATGTGCCGGGAGCTTCGGCGAAAAGTCCGAGCCGCATGCTACTTATCATTTTCCCTTGATTTTTCAAGTGAAAAAAACAGCCTTCGTTGACAACCAGTATTGGATCGGATAATTTTCGCTCCATTGCATGAAATTATTTATGCAATTTTCGATCGATGTCGTACCCGCTCAAAACGTCCAAAACCAAAACGCGCACCGGCGAAAACTTATCGGCTCGCGTTTATAACCAAATTAAACATCTGATTCTGTGCAACGAAATCATGCCGGGACAGAAACTACATCACCAACAGCTCAGTGAGCGTTTCGATGTTAGCCGCACTCCGGTGCGCGAAGCATTGACTCGATTAGTGCAGGAAGGTTACGTTTCCTTTCTACCGAATCGCGGTTTTACCTGCAAAGAAATTAGAATGCAAGAGGC
>JAERMN010000237.1 GCA_016844625.1 Deltaproteobacteria bacterium | reverse complement strand
TTCTTCAGCCATTGAAGAATTTCTCATGATGCCAACGAATAAAGCGTAGCCAATATCCGCCAGCCCCAGGGCTTGAAGAATTTTCGCCACGTAGAACATCTAGACATTAATCCACGGCGTAACCAAAATGTACTTCACGTTGAACGCCAGCCGGAGAAACATCTTGACCGGCAACGACATCATCAGCACCAAGAGGATTCCGGCGATATTAAACCGCACCATGCCCCAGCGTTCGATAAATTCCTTGCCTTTGACTTTGACAACAAACATATAAAAAAGCGCCATGCCGACGACGAAATAGGCGCCGATAGCCGCGAGGCTAAACGCCGCCGACAGCCAGTAATCGCGAAACCCTAATAGATAGGGCAGGTCGACGTTGGTCAAAGCGACCACTTTATGCGGGTCCCACTTCTGCCACGGCCAGAACAGGTTCCAACCTGGGCCGCGGAAAAACGTACCGATGATGATCATGACGATCCACAAGACGTGGAAGCCGAAAAAGAATGTCAGGATTTCCCACTTGCGCTCTTTGAAGCAGTAGTAGCCGTTACCTTTGGGATTGATGTCGATATAGGGGATGACCATCAAACCGATAATGATGAAGGTTGGCAGCACCACGCCGGCGTGCCAAGGATCGAAGTAAACCAACATTTCCTGCAATCCGAGAAAGTACCAAGGCGCTTTCGAAGGGTTGGGTGTTCGGGTCGGATTGGCCGGCTCTTCGAGCGGTGCATCGATGGTGATCGACCACAAAGTTAATACAACCATGACGAAAAGCGCGACGAGAAACTCCATTCGCACCAGGTGCGGCCAGGTGTGGACTTTATCGTCAACCGGAAGCTTTCGTTCGTGCGCAGCCTCTGCCATTTTTTGCCTCGATCCTGAATTGCTTAGAGCGATGGGCCCGAGAAACCGTCGCGGCGGATGCGCCAGAAGTGCACGGCCATCAAAATGCTCGCGACCAGCGGGATAAAGATGCAGTGGAGAATGTAGAAGCGCAGCAGCGTATGCGGTCCGATCTCACCGCCGCCGAAGAGAAACGCGCGGGCATCGTAGATCGGGTTAGCGCCGACAAAGTCGGCGAACGGACCTTCGTAACCTAAGAGCGGCGTCGCACGTGCCATGTTGGAGCCGACGGTGACCGCCCAGATCGCCAACTGATCCCAAGGCAAGAGATAACCGGTGAAGCTCAATAATAAGGTGAGCACGAGCAAAAGCACGCCGACGATCCAGTTAAACTCGCGCGGCGGCTTGTAGGATCCGGTGAGAAAAACACGAAACATATGCAGCCAAACAAAAACGATCATGGCATGCGCCGCCCAACGGTGCATGTTGCGCATCAGCATGCCGAAGGGCATGTCGAATTCGAGATACTTCATATCGGCGTAGGCGTACTCGGCCACCGGACGGTAGTAGAACATTAAATAAATGCCGGTGATCGCGGTGATCAGAAACATCAGGAAGGTCAGCCCGCCCATGCACCAGGTAAAACGCATGCGCACGGCGTGACGCCGCACTTTGGCCGGATGGAGATGCAGGAAAACGTTGGCCGTGACCATCATCACCCGGTTGCGCGGCGTGTCCTCATAACCGTGACGAAAGATCGATTTCCAGACGTGGCTTTCAACGATATCGTTTTTTATCTTTTCAAGCAGGCTCATGATTTTATCCGTTAGACCTTAAGAACGCTGTCGGGAAACTGCTCCACGGGCTCTGTGCCGGCGGCCATCTTGTAAACTTTTGCCTTGTCGACCACGAGCTGGCCGTCATCGCCGACGGTGAGCTTGAAGCGATCCAGAGGGCGCGGCGCCGGCCCTTCGAAATTGAGCCCTGACTTAAAAAAGCCGCTGCCGTGACAGGGACATTTAAATTTGTTCTCGGCGGCGAGCCAGCGCGGCGTGCAGCCCAGATGCGTGCACTTAGCGAAGATCGCATAGACCCCAGTCTCTTCGCGGACAATCCAAACGCGCTGGTCTTGTTTGTACTTCTCACTGACTTCGCCGACGGCGTAGTCGGACGGCAAGCCCGCCTTAAAAGTTGACGGCGGTTGGAACAACACTCGAGGAAACGCCGAGCGCAGAAATCCCAGCAAACTCAATCCGCCGAAAATGCCGAACCCGCCCCACCCGAGTCGAGTGAAAAAGTCTCGGCGCGACCAGATACCGCTTTTCTTCTTTTCCGCTTCTGCCATACCCAATCTATCCTTTGAGCCAAATGATCAGGGCTCCCCAAATCGCAAATCCTATCCCGGCGAGCATGAGCAGCAACCCGACCGGTCCGAACACAAACGACAAACCCGCGCCCAAAAAAAATAGCAGGACGCCGGTCCCCAGCGGATTAAACGGCGCCGGTGTCGATCCGCCTTGAGTTTCGCTCGGCTCAACCTTGTGGATAAACTCCTCGCGGATGAGTGCGAAAGCCAGCTCTTTGAGATCCTCGCGCCGCTCATGGTCGGCGCCCTGAATCAGACGGCCAAGCTCTTGAGCTAACCTTTCGATCTCGTGTTCACGCGCTTCGGGCGCTAGATTGGCAGGATCGGATGTCACGTAAGATTAGACTCGTTGATTATTATAGAAATGCTTTTTTGTCAACCAATTGGCCGCCAAAATGGCCTCATCACAGTGTCATCTAGCGAGCAAAACTAGCGCAGTCGCCGCCATTCCTTTGCCCGCGCCAACCCAACCGAGCCGTTCGGTCGTCGTCGCTTTGATGCTGATGCGATCGACGCGAACGTTACACAGGCCGGCGACGCTTTTTCGCATGGTCAAATAATGCGGCGCTAGCTTGGGCGCCTGCGCTACCAGCGTAATATCGACATTGACCAACTTGAATCGCTTGCGCCGCATGGTGCGCAACACTTCAGCGAGCATTTTGCTGCTGGCGATGCCTTTCAGGCTTGGGTCGGTATCGGGAAAATGCGAACCGATATCGCCCTCAGCCATGGCCCCTAGCAACGCGTTGATTAGCGCATGGAGCACGGCATCAGCATCAGAATGACCGTAAAGCCCGCGAGTATGGGGTATTTCAACACCGCCCAGCATCAGCTTTCGCCCCCGGCGGAATCGATGCACATCGAAGCCATGGCCAATGCGAAAGTCCTTCGCCATATTTTTCCTTCAACGCAGAAGCTTTGCCGGTTCTGAAGTTACAATTAATGAGCGCGGATGTCGAATCCCGGGTGGCGAGAATCTTATGCGTCTAGCGTTGGCTCACGGCATTGGTTATACTCCGTCGCAAAGCTACCGCAAAAGCTTCCTTCTAATGATGCGCTCTCGGATGCTAACAATATTACTGCTGCTGTTTGTCGCCCTGCCGCTCTACACCGTGCTTTCCGGTGAGGCGCCGCTGGGGCGCGACTTTCGTCGCGCTGACCGTTCCAGCGCCGGCATTGCCCCGCTCGCCGAGAATACGCCAGCGGCGGTCGTGCAAGTTTATTTCGCCCGGGCGCTCAATTGGCGTGGCATCTTTGGCGTGCATACTTGGGTGGCAACCAAACCGGAGAACGCCACGGAATACACCATCCATCAAGTGATCGGCTGGCGCACCTATCGCGGCCTGCCGGCCGTCTTCTCAGCGCCGGGCATCCCAGACGGCCGCTGGTTCGGCAACGAACCAACATTGATCGCCGACTTGCGCGGCGAGCCGGCGACAAAAGCGATCGCAAAAATTTTTGACGCAGTAACCACCTATCCGTATCCGAACGAGTACACACTGTGGCCCGGCCCCAACAGCAATACCTTCGTCGCCTACGTCGGCCGTCAAGTGCCGGAGTTGCGAATGGACCTGCCATCAACGGCGATCGGCAAAGACTATCCAATCAACGGCTCCATCGTCGACCGCGCGCCCAGCGGCACCGGCTACCAACTTTCCATGCTAGGGGTTCTCGGCGTGACCATGGCGCGGGAAGAAGGATTTGAGCTTAACCTTCTCGGCCTCAACTTCGGCATCGATTTTTTCAAACCCGCGTTGAAATTGCCTTTCATCGGCCGCCTCGGTATGGGCGAGCATTAAACACAAATTCAGTATTTGACACGTCGCGATCATCGCCATGACGCAACGCAGATCCGCTGTGACTCCTTACCGCGTCGTGCTGTTTTTCGCGACCGTCTTTGCCCTCACCACCTTAATTTTTCTGGTCCACAGCAACCTCTTCTCCCAGCGCCGCGAGTTTCAGGAATCCGACTACATCATGACCTTCTACGTCGCCGGCCATCTGGCCGCCGGCGGCCGTGCCGATGAACTTTACCCGAACCCCGACGCGCGTTCGTTCGTCGATTCGCCTTTCGACCGGGCAGCCCACGCCCTGTTACCGAATCTCCACAAACAAAGCACCGGCGCCTATATGTATATCCCCCTGGTCGCCGGTGTCTTTGCGCCGTTGAGTTTCATCGACCCGAATTGGTCGCTACTGGTTTGGCAAGTGCTCTCGGTGCTGGCGCTCGGAGCTTGCTGCTATCTTTTGTCGCACGTCACGCAGGTAACAAGCCATGATATGTTCTTTCTCTCATTTCTCTTCGCTCCGATATTTCTGACTCTATGGGCCGGCCAATTGGGTTTAACCTTTGGCTTATTGCCGCTCTGCGTCGGTTACGTTCTCGTATTGAAGCAGAGAGAATTCATAGGCGGTCTGGTTTGGTCACTGCTACTGCTCAAGCCGCAATTCTTTCTCGCCGCCGCGTTCGTCGCCATCACCCTTGCGCTGATGCGCCGCCATCGGGCTTTTTTCGGCATGACGATCGGTGTCCTGGCGCTTATCGGGCTAACGATTCTCATCTTTGGCATTGGCCCAACCACACAATGGCTCGTCAGCCATCGAGTTAGCGACGCGACCTATTCGAGCGGGCTGCAAGGGATACCGAGCCATCTGATTACCGGTCTGCCGGCAAATCTCATGATCTTGTTTCCAGTCGAGCAGCGAGCGGCGGTGAAACTTCCGCTTTATGCCGCTGCCGCCGTGCTCTGGATATTTGGCCTGTGGTTTTGCTTCAAGCTAGGAAAGTCCCATGAAGATCAAGCGCGCCACATCTCGCTGTCACTTGTGATAGGGCTGTTCTTCTCTTCTCTCACTTTGCCGCATCTGCTCTATTACGACCTATGCCTGCTTTTGCCGGTTGGAGTTCTTTTAATAGCGCGGAACGGACCGTTGTCCGGGCACATTCAATCGCGTTGGATGGCAATCTTCGGGTGGATCGTCATCAGCGTTTTCCTGCCGCTCTTGCTAGCCTTCGCCAAAAACAAAGTGCTGCCGCTGGTGTTGGAAATAATTCTGTCGAGTCTGCTGATTGCTCTGCTCTGGCACTTCAATCGACATAGCCAGCTCACGCGAAATTAGCTTGACCGAGAAGTCTGTCAACCGCCGGCGCAGTTTTGCCCAGCGGGCTGGACGACGCAGCAGCTGACCTGCGTCATCTTTGAATGTTCGATACCCGCACCGCGCTGATCGCCGCGCCGCCAAAACAAAACCCAGCCGCCACCAAGTATGCGAGCTGAAAACCGCGCAGAAATGCCGCCAGACCTACCGCGCCGCTTCCGGCTGCAAGTTGTGACACTAAGATTTGCAGTGAAGTTTGGCCGGTCGCGGCTAACTGCGCGCCGACAATAGTCGCCGCTAAAGTCGCGCCGATGGAATATCCCACGCTGCGCACGATTGAGAGAAAAGCCGAGCCGACGCCGAGGCGGTGGCGCGGCACCGCGGTCATGAGCAGATTATTA